>NZ_JBQTHF010000056.1:0-219298 GCF_052390155.1 Actinokineospora sp.
GCAATGCCACTGCCTTAAAAGATCATGTTGGTTTTGGCTGTAGCGGGTGCAGGACGATCCGGTAGGTGACGGTCTGAACGGCCGGGGTGTTCGCGGGGCGTCGGTCGTAGCGGTTGGAGCCACCGCGTTTGCGTGCCCTGGGTGCTGTGCGGCCTTCCCGTTTCAGTACGAGGTTGGCGGGTTTGCGCAGTTGCGTGGCAAGGTGTCTCACCTCGCGGACGAGGTGTCGCGGGGGGAGAGAACCGCCCGCGTGGCACTGTCGCGGGCGGCTTCGAGGGTGCGTTTGAAGCTGATCCTCGAGGGATCGAGGCCGGATGTGGCCGCGTGGTCGATCAGGTCGCGTATGGCCTGGTAGACGCAGACCATGGCCCAGAACTCCTGGGCGATCATCGCGGGGGTCTTGGAGCGTAGGACCACCTCGGGGCCGCCGCGCTGGGTGGTCTTGAGGTCACCGATCCCGGTCTCGGCCTGCCAGCGGTCATGGTAGAGGCCCGCCAGGTCACCCGCCGGGGCGTGGTCGGGATCGAGCAGCGTGGTGGCCAGGCAGAACAGTTCCGATACCTGCTCGCCTTTGTCGTTTTCGGTGATGACGCTGTACTCGACGACGCGCACGACGATGGGCGGTCCGTCTTTCTTGCGCGGTGGCCGCAGTTCGCTGAGATAGGTGCCATCGTCGAGCACCGTCCGCACCGGCAGCGCGAACGATGCCGACATCCGCCAGCACAGCGCCACGCCGGTGGCCGCGACCTTGCGCCACAGCGCGTAGGAGGCAAAGTTGCGGTCGGCCAGCAACAGCATGCCCGGCCCGAGGACAGGGAGAAGATCGTCCATCAGGGTCTGCTCACCGGTCCGATACGGCCCGTAGGCGGCACCGAGTAGGGACCGGGTCCCCGACTCGGCCAGCGCCAGCGCCCGCAACTGCGGATACGGGTTGGGAGTGTCGGAACCGTTGGTGCCGCGCCCGAAGAACTCCTCGTTCTCCTTGGTATCAGGCACATCCAGGGTGAATCCGTCCACGCTGAGCACCCGCAGCTCCCGGTGGAACACCCCTGGCGTGCCCGGCGTGCCAGTAGGACCGGACACCCGGCGGAACAACAACTTCAACGGATCGGCCCCCAACCGTGCCTTCGCCCTGCTGATCGGCCCGGTCGTGGGAGCCTCCCAATCCCCCCAACCCGGCCCCCGCGCCGCATGCGCGTCGGCGAGCTTGGACATCACCAGCCCGTAGCCGGATCGCATGAACAGCCAGCAGGCCAACGTGAAGATCATCACCAGTCGGGCAGGAAGCAGTCGGACCCGAACCTCCCGCACGTCCGCCTCGTCGATCACCTCGTCCAACAGGTCGTTGGTGAACGTCTTCGCCAACACCCCGATCGAGATTCGGTCGGGGAGCCGCTCCAGAGCAGCCTTCACCTCACGTGTCACACCAGCCACGCGACGATCCTAGCCCATGTCGATCACTTAAGGCAGTGACATTGGGTGGGGCTCTGGTTCACCTACCAAGAAAGGTAGCTATTCAGCTGTGACCTGAGTGAACCGTACCGGGTGAGTTGGAGGCACTGATCCTTTGGGACTGGGTTCGTGGCTGGGCCCGAAGGTCTAACCAGTTACCGATTCAGTCGGGTCGCCCGCCGACGGGATGTTCGACTTGCCGAGGCAGTGGGTGTGTAGTGCTTGCTGGCGGGAATCTGGTCCGAGATCCAGGCGATTCTTCCGTCGAGCGTGCAGGCAACCCCTGCCCGTTCATTCCGGTGGTCTTGTGTTTCCGGAGTGCAGGACTGGACGTGAGGCCCATGACCAGCACGGACGACGTGGTGTTCGGCCGGATGGGCGTGCCGGATGCTGGTGACGCGGCCGTGGTCGACCTGCGGCGTCTGGTGCCATTCGCCGTGGGGTGTCGTGGCCCACCACACCGATCATGCCCTTCCGCTGGACGCGGTTGTTCGGCGGGCTTCGCCCGCACGTGGTCGCTCCGGTGGCGGTTGTGGCGGCCGAGTTGTGTCAGGCGGTTGCCTCGGGCCGTGATCTCGCGTTGGCCGACTTGCGCGGTGAGATGCCCGCCGGTTTGGTGGGTTGGCTTGGGGACGGTGTGCCGCAGGTGCTGTGTGTGGTCGCGTGGGTTGTGGTGTGCGCGGCGGCGGTCTCGGCTGCTCCGCCTGCCCTAACGGACGATTTTGGCGATCAGGTCGTGTATCGCGCCGCGAGACACGGGTAGCGACACGCCGGGTCGTTTGCTGTCTCGGACGGCATTCAGGTCCTGCCGAAGCTCCACACAGTCCGTCGCGTTGCCCGAGCGGGACGACTTACGCCACTCCATGATCACAACCTCTCTCTCAGTCTCTCGATCATACTGCGACTTTCCGCCCCGGAAAGGGCCACCCGCGCCAGCTTGTCCCGCACGTCCTCGTAGTGCCGGACCTCGGCGTCATGCAGGAACACGCCGCTGCGCAGGAGTTCGACGTGAATCACCGGCGACGCCCGGGGGAACTCGATCAGCAGCCAGGAGTGCAGCAGCGTGGCGTGGGCCTGCCGAACCACCCGGATGGTGTGCCCTCTGGTGTAGGAGTCGAGCAGGTGTCCCAACTGCTCCCTGAGCGACTCGATACCGCCGAACGGCACACGGAGCGCTCCCTCGTAGATGAACGCCGCGTAGTCGACCTTGGGCAGCACCTGTTGGCGGCGCAGCCGCGCCATCCATCGGGTCTCCACGTCCCGCATTTCCGCGCCATCGGCGAGCATGTATCCCACCGCATAGTCGTGGGTCTGCAACAGTCCCGGGATCACCATGACCGACCAGTTCGTGAGAGCCCGAGCTGTCGACTCGTAGCTCGCCAGCGTCCCGAGATCGGGGAGCACTCCCGGCAGCGGCCGTGACCACCAGCCCGATTGGCTGGCCGCGCGGGCGTTCTCGACCAGCTCGTCGCGTTGTGCGGCGGGCACACCGTAGACCGCCAGCAGCGCCGCGACGTCCTCGCTGCTGACGTGCCGCTTGCCGTTCTCCGTGCGACTCAGCGTCGCCGCCGACCAGCCGATGACCGATGCCGCCGCTTCCAGACTGAGCGTGGTCTGCTCCTGCCGAATGGCCCGGAGCTGCGCCCCGAGCGTCCGGTCCCGCGCCTGCGGCGTTCTCCGCTGCCCCACCATCCGCATCCTTTCCGCTATTGCAAATTGTCCGACCCATGCCGCAAAGGAGCCTACAGTGTGGTGACGACATGAGCACAGAGAGTGCGAGAGGGGGTCGGCGGTGACGAACACAACGCCAGGCGCGGCGCTCAAGTTGGTACCGCCGGGGGGTAGCAGCAGTGACGACAATCGAGTCATCTGGTACTTCGATGAGCGAGCCAAGGACATCCGGGCGAGTTGTTCGACCGCCGGCTGTTCGTTCACGATCACGTTCGACGGGCAGCCGTCCATCGACGCCGTCCGGTGTCATTTCAAGATCAACCACACTCGCTGGGACCTGAGCAGATGAGCGGAACCGGCGCGCTGTCCGGCCGTGCTCGGAAAGCGGCAGGCACCGACCCCAAGAACCCGGAGCGACGTTCGTGTCCACACCGCACGCATTGACCACCAGCCTCGATCTGACCACCGGGCCCATCGGCTACCGAATCTCCGAGGACTACCTGGAACTCTTCGTCGGCGCGGACGACTCGGCAATGACGATCGCGCTCAACTTCTCCGCAGAATGCGTGATCACCCTCGCCTCGATCATCGAACACGCCATACCGGCGCTGCGCTCGAACCAGGCACTGATGGACATCGGCCAGTTCAATTACCTGACTGAGCCTCGTCAGCACACCATCACGATCGGCGACACGCTCAGCGCGGAACAGCATCCACACAAGCCGAGCGACAAGTCGGTTCTTGTGTCCAGAGCCGGGTAGTTGGTCGGCGGGGAGCCGGATCGCGATGGTGAAGTGGTCGGCGTCGTGCGAGTGGGACGACGAGTCGGGTGATCTCGAACAGTGCCCCGAGCAGGGGTTCGGGCGCGTCGTGAGTGGCGATTCCAACCGGTGGGGCCGAAGCGTCCTCGGCTCACCTCTCGCCCATCTGCGGGCAGTCCGGGACGGAACCGTTGTGGCGCAGGACATCGGAGACCAGCGAGTCGGTCCCGCCGTATGCGGTGGCTGGCTGGTGGCGGACATCGCCAGCCCGGTGGAATCCCCGAATGCCAGAACGTGCGCAACATGCCTCCGTACTTTGGTCGGCGGCCACCCACAGCCTTGATCCGCACTCCTGGATTGGGCCGTTTCGGGTGTGAATCAGCCGATCGACGCACGGCATGTGCCACGATTTCGGCCATGGCCCGGGTGGAGTGCTCGCTCGCTGAACTGGACGCGCTCGGCGCGGCGCTGGATCTTGCGGTGTGGCGGTTTCCGTTCACCACCCCGCATTTCGGCGGGGTCGGCCGCCCCGAACTCTTCGCCGCCGTCAACACCAGCCTCACCCGGCGAGGACTGATCCACGGAGACCGGTTCGACCCCGACCTCGTACGGACCCTGCGCCGCTACGCCACCGGGCCGGTGTCCATCGCGGTCAACGGCATCACCGACCGATTCCACGTCACGGCGCTCGCCGTCCTCGGCGCCCGCCACGGCGTACTCGCCACACTGCGCGAGGAACACATCACCTTCCAGGCGCTGCCAGCAGAAAGCATGGTCCGCGCCCTGGTCGCCGCGCTTCCGCCGCTACCGCCGGGACCAGGCGCCTCGGTGAGCGTCACCGGCCAACAGACAACCGACGCTCCATCCGCCGTGTCCGGCTTCATGCAACGGGCACGCCCGTACGCCGAACAAGACCGCCACGCGGCGCAACGAATCCTGACCCGCCCCCGACGCGGCGGCGGCTCATTCCTGATCAACGCACCCACCAGAGCGGGCAGGCCCGGACCCAGCGAAACCGTCTCCTGGATCGACACCGACGCGGGCCGCTACGCCGTCACCGTCACCACCGGCCCAGACGGCCGCCGGCACGTGACCTACCTGCCCGCCGACCTCGCCAGGATCGAGCACCACATCCACCGACTGCTCGCCAAACACACCTGATCAGGACGGAACCAGCGGGGTCCACCACGTCGTCTCAAACCGTGGTTGCGCGGCAATCACGGCTGCTACCGTTCACTCTGGGTAGACGGGGAGGCGGGGAGAGTGACAGTGAACCTGTGGGACAGCTTCGCCGGAATCAACAACGCCGCACAACAACTCAAAGCCGCAGCCAAGGAAGGCTTCACCGTCGCCGGGCCAGGAGCCCAGGTAATGATCGACGCGGTCATCGAAATGCAGGACGTCGTGCGCGAGGCGCTCGCCAATGCCGACCGGTTCGGGCAGGAACCAGCGTTGGGGCAGACCCCTGCGGCGCAGGTGTACAAGCCGTTCATGGCCTCCATTGCCACCGACCGAGTGCAGGGGTTCGTCCCGTTCATGCAGGGCCTGCAACGGGATTTGGCTGATGTCGAGGCGTCGCTGCGGCAGTCGATGACCGCCTACCAGGACAGCGACGAGACCGGCGCGAGCGGCATCACCGCCGCAGGCTCATGAACAGGGACCGCAACGTGACACCCACCACAATCGCGATCGCCAGACGCGCGGCTATCACCGCGACGGTGGTCATGATCAGTGTTGGTTTGGCCGCTTGCGGCGACACGGCAGCGCCGGGCACCCCGGTGCCGGTGACGACGACAACTGGCAGCAATTCCGAGACCGCTACCAGCACAGCAGCGAGCAGCACCTCAGCAAAGTCCGAATCGCTGGCCGACACCAACCCCTGCGATCTTCTCACCAACACGGACAAGGCCACCCTAGGCGTCACGAAAGTCTCGGGGCCCGAAAGGTTCGGCACCGGCCGAATCTGCCGACTGAGGACTCCTGAGGGTGGCGTGGACCCGGGCATTCGAACCGACGTTGGCCTGGCTGGAATCGTGGTCGACGGCGCGATCAGCGATGTGACGATCGGGTCGCATCAAGCGAAGCAGATGCGAACCACCACCGGCGGCTGCTTTGTGTTCATCGGTGTCACAGCGTCGTCGCGGGTAGATGTCCTCGGCAGTGATCGTCAGGGTGATCAGGATGAGGCGTGTGATTTGGCGTTGCGGGCGGCGAAGTTGATCGAGCCGAATTTGCCGGAGTCGTAAAGGGGTTGGTGGGCGATGGGTGGAGAGAGGCCGGCCGCTGATGTGGCGGCGGAGTACGGGATTCGGGATTACGGTCGTGCGCCGACGGTGGATGAGTTGCGGGAGCAGATCGTGGCGGAGGGGCGGGCGCGGTACGGGCCGTTCCTGGGGCCGTTGATGGGCATGCTCAACACGTTGGGCCAGACCGATGACAAGCTCGACGCGCAGGCGCGGCAGTTGCGGGAGGGCATGTTGACCCGCACTGCGCCGGGTGCGCCGGGTGTGCACTACGAGGGCATCCCGCACCAGCAGTTGTGGGACGCGGTGAACAACGGCGTCGACCCGGGCGCGGTCGGCTCGGTGGGCGAGGCGTGGATTCAGGTCGGCAACAGGCTGGTTGGTCTCGGTGACGTGGTGGCCAGGGCGATCGGCGGCAGCGAGACCACGTGGACCGGTACCGCTGCCGAGGGGGCGCGGCAGGCGATGGCCGGGTTGGCCAACAGATCCGGGGAGGCGGGGAAGGCATCGCAGCTCGCGGGGACGGTCGGCACCCAGCAGGCGCAGGCATTGGCCACGGCGAAGAACACCGTGCCGCCGCCACCGAACCCGCCCTATGACCCGCGAGCGGCGGCGCAGCAGTTGCAGACGATCACTGATCCGGTCGCCTACGCGCAGCAGGCCCAGCAGAACCAGGAGCAGGCCGCCGCGCAGCAGGCGGCGCATCAGCAGGCAGCGCAGGCCGTGCGGACCTATGACCAGACGCTGACCGCGACCGCGTCGGCGGCGCCCGCGTTCGCCCCGGCACCGCCTGCCGCCGCACCTGCTGACGGTCACGATGGCCCCGGTACGGAGTTGAAGGGCGGTTCAGCCGAGCGGTCCCGGGGCGACGTGGGTGGTCGAGGGACGGCAGGCGGCGGCGGGTCCGGTCCGACCGGTGGGCAATCCGGCCCCGGCGGTCCTGGTTCTGCGGTTGCGGGCCAGACCAGCAGCTCGGGTGCCGGCCCGATCAGCGCGCCGGGTACAGGTGGTTCGAATCCGGCCGACCGACCTGGCCTTGGGCCACGACCCGACAATCCGCACTGGGCGCACGGTGGTGTCGGCCCCAGCCCGGGCGGTGTCGGACGAGGTGGTCCCGGCGGGTTTGGTGGGAAAGGCGCAGGCGGTGGGCCTGGTTCTGTTGGCGCGCCCGGTGGCGGTGGGCGCGCGGGAGTGTCCCCGCTTGGCGGGCCGGTCGCCGGGGGCGGGACTGTCGGGGGTCGTGGTGCCGGGCGGGCTGGTGCGGCGGGCACGGGTGCCGGCATGGGCGCTGGTGGGCGCGGCGGTTCGGGTGCGGACGACATCGAGCACCTGAGTCCTGACTACCTCGTCGAGGCCGACCCGGATGGCTTGTTCGGCACCGACGAGATCACCGCGCCGCCGGTGATCGGCCTGTGATCATCCGAGCACGGACAGTTCGATCGAGGGCGCGGGAGCTATCGGCCGGGTTGGCCGGCAGGTTCGGGGATGGTGTTCGGCAGGCATAGCGGATGGTGGTGTGTGCGGGCGCGGTATCGGCCGACCCACCTGCTGACCGGCTGCTCGATCGCGTAGTAGGTCACCGTGGCCAGCGCCACCGTGACCCCGGAAACCACGGCCATGGTCAGCAGGAACGGCGCCCGGAACGACGGCGTCTCGGTCACCGCCAGGTAGCCGCGCAGTACCGGGAGGTGCCACAGGAAGATGCCGTACGAGATGCGGCCCAGGAAGCGGCTGACCGGGTTCGCCAGGATCAGCCGCGTACGCGGGTGCGGGGTCGCGGTGATCAGCGGTACCAGGAGCATGGCCGCGATGACGGTGTAGAGCAGGGTTTTCGCCAGGGCCTCCCACGGCCTGGTCGATTCGAGCACCGTCTTGCCGCCCGCGAGCGGGGTGCACGCCACCACGAACGCGCCGCCCGCGATGAGGAGGCAGGTGCCGGGCACGGCCGCGATGGTGCCCAGCCACTCGGCGGGTCGGTCGTCGGTCCGGGCCCACTCGGCGATGACGGCCAGCGCCATGCCCGCGCAGAACCACGGCAGGTACCCGGGCAGCCACATGCCCGACAGCGTGGCGGGCGCGAACGGCGCCGCGTGGATCAGCGCGCTCCACACGTAGCCGCCCAGGGCCAGGACGGCGAGACCGGCCAACTGCGCGCGCGCCCTGGTGGCGGGGCCCGCGCCCCGGGCGAGCCTGCCGAGCACGAACGCGAACACGGGCAGCAGCACGTAGAACACGGCCTCGGTCGCGAGGCTCCACGTCTGTTCCAAACCGAGCGGAAGCCGCAGCGGGAAGTAGATGTGTGTCAGGCCCAGCGGGATCGCCCAGTCGAGCGGGGTGTGCAGCCACTGCCGGTTGAACACCACGAGCACGGCGATCGCGGCGACCCAGTACGCGGGCAGGATGCGGGCCGCGCGGCGGAGCAGGTAGCGGCGGACGTCGGGGGTCGGCTTGTCCGTGAGTGCGGACGCGACGAACGGGCGGTAGAGCAGGAATCCCGAGAGGGCGAAGAAGATCGCCACGCCCAGGTCCAGTCTGCTGGTTATCGCGCCCGCGAGGCCGGTTCCGGTGGGCAGCCCGGCGTCGAAGCCGACATGGGTGGTCAGCACGGCGAACGCGGCCACCGCGCGCAGGCCGTCCAGGGCGGGCAGCGAGCCCTGACTGCCTGCCATGGGGCTCCTCGCGCTGGTCACCGATGTGTCCGAAGTGAGTCTTTACGGCACTGTCTCTTCTTATTACCAGCCGGTATCGTACGCGAACATTGCCCACCGTCCAGGGACGAAAAGCTCGGAGGCCGTAGTGCGACCCAAGGTGTTCGGCTTGATCTCACTCGCATTGGGCGCACTCATGGTGGCGCTTATTCCGTTGCTGAAGTGGTACGTCGAACCCAGGGTTCTCAAGATTCCGCTCGCCCCGACCCTGCAGCAGTCCTTCGCCGCGGGCCTCAACGTCAAGCACCTCGACGTCCAGGCGGGCGTGGCCGACCCCACCCAGGCCGTCAAGACCAGCAACCTGGACTCGCAGGACGACTACCGGGTCGACCTCAACAAGAGCACCGACGAGGTCATCGTGTTCGACCACGACCTCAAGGTGTCCAACCGGGACGGCCACGTGGTCACCTTCGGCCGCGAGCGCTTCGCTCTCGACCGGCGGACCGGCGAGTTCGTGCACGGCCCGCAGTACGACGAGACGATCAACGATGTGGCCGCGGTGCCCAACGGCACGCAGCACGAGGGGCTGATCGTCAAGTTCCCGTTCGGCACCGAGCAGCAGGACTACCCGCTCTGGGTCGCCGCGATCGGCAAGTCGCTGCCCGCGAAGTTCGTCGCCACGGACTCCGTGCAGGGCCTCGACGTCTACAAGTTCGAGCTGACCGTGCCGGAGACCGAGGTCGGCGACCCGGTGGAACTGCCCGCGCTGTGGGCGGGCGAGGGCGCCCAGGGTGAGTCACTGCGCCTGCAGATGCACTACTCCAACACCATCACCTACTGGGTCGAGCCCGCGACCGGCGTCATCGTCAACGGCCAGCAGCAGCGCCGCCAGGTCCTGGAGGACAGCAGCGGCGCCGAGAAGATCGTGGCCTTCGACGGCCGGATGGCGTTCACCGACGAACAGGTCACCGCGTCGCTCGACCGGGCCAAGGAGAGCCGCGGCCAGGTGCTGCTGATCACCACGATCCTGCCGATCATCGTGGCCGTGCTCGGCGTGCTGTTCCTCGGGCTGGCGATCTTCCTGCTCCTGCGGGCCAACCGCGGCGAGGCGAACCGCGGCACAACCCGGGAAACCGCCGACGCCTAGCACCTGCCCCTTGGCGCCGCGACAGTCCGCCTGGTGCTGTCGCGGCGCGGCGCACCGGAGGTTCCGCAAAGTGCTCACCGCAGTCGGGGCGTGGGAACGCTACGCGGGGAAAGCCAAGCCGCGAAGGGAAACCAACGCCGCTGGGGCGGTGACGTGGCTCAACTGGACCCAGTACCCCGACCACGGCCCGGACGAGTCCGTGCTCGGCGACCTCAGTGGCGCGAGAGTGCTGGAGCTGGGCTCGGGCACCGGGTCGAACCTGGCGCACGTCGCCACTCTCGGTGCCCGCTGTGTCGGTGTGGACCTGGCTCCCAGTCGCGCCGTGGTCGCCGCTGACACCTGGGGCCACGTGGCGGACCTGGAGTTCGTCACCGCGGATGCCGTCGACTACCTTGCCACCACCACGACCAGCTTCGACGTGATCTATTCGGTCTTCGGTGCGGTCTGGTTCACCGACCCGGCTGTGCTACTTCCCTTGGTGCGCAACAGGATGACCGCAGGCGGGGTGTTCGCTTTCGCCCAGGTTCCGTTCTCCGGTGAACCTGCGGCCGGTGATCGGGCAATCGCGAAGTGGAACCACCCCACCAGCCAGTGGGCACAGGTGTTGACGGACATGGGATTCCACGACGCGACTGCCGAGGTCATTGCCCCGCCCGCCTGCCGCGAGCAGGGGACACTGCTTGTTCGCGCACGGAACAGGTAGGTGTACCGCATCGCTCGGACAGGGCCGTTTGGTCCATGTTGGGAACCCCGGTGACCTGCTAGCTTCACCCCACTGGGATGAGTCTGATGGACTGGGGAATGGCCATGCGGGACTTGGGCCGACGTTTGCTGTGCGCATTTTCGGTGATCGGTGTCGTGGCGGTGGGGTCGCCGACCCTGCCTGTCGCGCAAGCCGCGGCGCCGCCGGTTGGGGGGATGACCGGGGCGCAGCTCACGACGCTGTTCGACAATTACGGGGACACCAGCGGCCGGTGGAGTGGCGCCGACAGCACGGCGTCCGTGCCGCTGCCGGACGGGCGGATCGCCTGGCTGTTCTCGGACTCCTTCATCGGCACCGTCAACCCGGACGGCTCCCGGCCGACGAGTTCGGCGTTCATCAACAACTCCATCGTGGTGCAGGACGGCTCGGCGCTGGTGTCCACTGTGCACGGTGGGTCGCCGTCGGTGCCGCAGTCGCTGGTGGCCGCGGGGCCGGACGAGATGTACTGGGTCGCCGACGGGACCGTGGAGGCGGGCAGCCTCAAGGTCCTCTACAACAAGTACCGCAAGGTCGGCACGGGGTCGCTCGACGTCGTGCTGGCGGGCACGGCGCTGGTCACCATCGCGCTGCCCGCGCTGACCGTCACCAGCAAGGTGGACCTGCCCCTCGGGACCGACATCGCCTGGGGCGCCGGCATTCTGGAGGACGGCGGCTACACCTACCTCTACGGCTCCGAGGACCGGCCCGGCCAGGTCCGGTTCGCCCACCTCGCCCGCGTGCCCGCGGGCGGACTGGCGGGGGCGTGGCAGTTCTGGAACGGCACCGGTTGGTCGGCCGCGGTTGCGGACTCCGCGCGGCTGCCGCTGTCGGGAGTCGGCACGGCGTTCGGCGTGCAGAAGATCGGCGGCCAGTACGTGGTGCTGACCGTCGACGGCAGCCTGCTGTTCAACCCCGCCGTGGTCGCCTACACCGCGGCCTCGCCCACCGGTCCGTTCACCGGCCCGATCGACCTGTTCGTCGCCCCGGAGCCCGCGCAGGGCCGCGCTCAGATCGTCTACGACGCGCGGTTCCACCCGGAACTCGCGCCGAGCGGCAAGATCCTGGTGTCCTACAACGTGAACAGCCTGGAGGACGGCGCGGTCTACCAGGACGCGGGCATCTACCGGCCGCGGTTCGTCGACATCGCGTGGCCCCGGCCCACCCCCGACCCGGCGACCGTGCCCGCCGCGCCCACCGGGGTCGCGGTCGGCGTCGACCGAGGTACCGGCGTCGCGACCGTGTCCTGGACGCCGCCGCCGGGAACCGGCCTGACCTACGACGTGTGGCACCGCGACGTGACCGAGGGCGCCACGCACTTCGTCAAGGCGGTCCGCGACACCGCGACCACCGCCACCCAGGTCGGCATGCTCGACACCGGCCACACCTACGAGTTCAAGGTCAGCGCCGCGAACGCGGTGGGCGAGGGGCCGATCTCCTCGGCCGTCAGCGTCCTGGTCACCATCGACCGGCCCGCCGCGCCAACGGGTATCGCCGCGGTGTCCACACCGGACGGTCGGGTCACCCTGACGTGGAACCCGGTCCACGCCGCCTGGCGCTACGACGTCTACCGCAAGGACGTGACCGCGGGCGACCCGGAGTTCAGCCGGATCACCGACGGCGACCCGGGCGACACCACGTTCGTCGCGGAGTGGCTGGAACACCAGCACGCCTACGAGTTCGTGGTGACCGCGACCCACGGCGGCGGTGAGTCGCCGATTTCGGCGGTGGCCACGGCGACCGCGAGCTACGCCCCCGCGCCGACGCCCACCGGGCTGACCGCGACGGCCCTCACCGACGGCCAGATAAGGCTCACCTGGGCGGACGCGGGCACGAACCTGTGGTACCAGATCTACCAGCGCGACCTGTCCATCGGCGAGACCGCGTGGACCAAGCTGCCCATCCCGATCGTCACCTGCTGCGAGATGGTCGCCGGGTACCTGCTGCACGCGCACCGCTACGAGTTCGCCGTGGCCGCGATCAACCGGGCGGGCGAGTCGCCGCGGTCCGTGACCGCGCAGGCCACCTCGGCCTACCCGCTGCCCGGTCCGCCGAGCGCGCTGACCGCGTCCGCGGGCGACGGCGCGGTGACCCTGAACTGGACGGCGAGCCCGACCGCGGGCGCGTGGTACTGGGTCTACCAGCGGAACGTGACCGCGGGGGAGACCGGGTTCACGCGGCTGCCGTATCCGCTGACCACGTGTTGCACGATGGCCCCCGGCTACCTCGCCAACAACCACGAGTACGAGTTCAAGATCACCGCGGTGGCGCCGGGCGGCGAGTCCGCGTTCACCAACACGGTGCGCGCCACCCCGCGGCTGCCGCTGCCCGCGCAGATCACCGGGCTGACCGCGACCGCGCAGAGCGACGGCGGTGTCCGGCTGAGCTGGTCGGACCCGGGCGAGCCGGTGTACTTCTGGATCTACCAGCGGGACGTGACCGCCGGCGAGACCGGGTTCACCCGGCTGTCACTGCCGACCTCGACGTGCTGCTCGTTCACCGCCGGATACCTGGCGCACAACCACGTCTACCAGTTCAAAGTCGCCGCCGAGAACTCCACCGGGCTCGGCGCGCTGTCCGTTGTCGCGCAGGCGACAGCCCGCTACTCACCGCCGCCCGCGCCGGGCGGCATGCGGGCCATCTCCGCGGGCGACGGCACGATCGATCTCGACTGGAACGCCGCGGGGCCGAACCTGTACTACTGGGTCTACGTGCGGGACGTGACCGCGGGCCAGGGCTTCACCAGGTCGGTCTACCCGACGCTGAACACCTCCGCGACCATGGGCCCGTTCGTGCACGGCCACGTCTACGAGTTCAAGGTGACCGGGGAGAACGCGGGCGGTGAGGGCCCGGCGTCGAGCGTCGCGCAGGTGACCTCGATCGGCGGGCTGCCGCTGCCGCCCTCGGGGCTGAACGCCAGCGCGGGCAACGGGCAGGTGACCCTGTCGTGGTCGGCGAGCCCGACGCCGAACGTCTACTACTGGGTCGAGTACCGCGCGGCGGGCGGCTCGTGGCAGCGCCTGCAATACCCGGTGACCACGTGCTGCTCCAACACCGTCGGCTACCTGCTCAACGGCACCACCTACGAGTTCCGGGTGCGCGCGACGAACGTCTCCGGCGACAGCGGCGCGACCAACGTCGCCTCCGCGCGACCGCTGCCACCTCTGCCCGGGGCCCCGTCCGGGCTCTCGGCGACCCCGGCAGACGGCCGCGTCACCCTGCGGTGGACGGCCAGCCCCAGCCCGGACGTGTACTACTGGATCGAGTACCGCCCGGCGGGCGGCTCGTGGACCAGGCTCAAGTACCCACTGAGCACGTGCTGCACGCACACCGTGACGTACCTGCTGAACGGGACCACCTACGACTTCCGGGTGCGCGCGACCAACCTCGCGGGCGACAGCGGGGCGTCCAACACGGCGACCGCGCGGCCGATGCCGCCGATCCCGCAGGCCCCCGCCACGCTGACCGCGGTCGGCGGGCACAAGCAGGTCACGCTGAGCTGGGGCGCGAGCGGTACGCCGAACGTCTACTACTGGGTCGAGTACCGCGCGCTGGGCGGGACCTGGGTGCGGTTGCCGTACCCGGTGGCGAGCTGCTGCACGCACACCGTGTCCTACCTGCCGAACGGGGTGTGGTTCGAGTTCCGCGTGTTCGCCACCAACCTCGCGGGAGACAGCGGCCCGTCGCCCGCGGTCAGCGCGCGGCCGATGCCGCCCGCCCCGCAGCCGCCCACCTACCTGTCGGCTTCCCCGGACGGGTTGTTCTCGGTGCGGCTGAGCTGGGGGGCGAGCCCGACCCCGGACGTCAGCTACTGGATCTACTACCGGATGGCGGGTGACTCGGGCGCGTGGCAGCGCTCGGCCTACCCGGTGTCCGGCACTTCGATCAGGCTCACCGGCGGGCTGTTCAACGGCGAGCTGAACGAGTTCAAGGTGACCGCGGAGAACATCTCCGGGGTGAGCACGGCGACCTCGCCCGACGAGGCGGTGCCCGAGCGGCGGATGGGCGGATTCGGCTACCGGTTCGGCAACTGGGCCAACGGCAGCAATCTCCTGGTCGCCGGGTGGCCGTCCGGCCGGTGCGAGGACTCCGATCACCAGCGGATCTGCTACGACACCACCTCGAACCTCACCGGCCAGCCGATGACCGTCGGCGACTACCTGCTGTGGTCGCAGAGCGAGGGCGCGTTCGACGCCAGGATCACCTGCGAGGCGTACAAGCGGGCCAACGTACGCCGCGAGCGGGGTCGCTCCTACGCCGACAGCTACGGGCCCGCACTGCTGCTGCACGAGGGCCGCCACTCCACCCAATGGTCCTGGCACAGCAGCGTGCCCGCGTACATGGCCGCCTACGGCGCGATGTCCCTGGCCTCCCTCAAGGTCTACGGGAACGCCTGGCAGGGCAACGCCTACGAGATGCAGGCCAACCTGCACTGGGGCGGCTATCTGAAGTACTCGACCAGTCGCTACTTCAACGACTACGACGGCCGGTGCAACTGGTTGTACTGAGGGCTCAGGCGCCGGGTTTGCAGCTCGGCGGTTGGCAGAGCAGCCTGCTCAGAGCGGCGTAGAAGATGTCGCCGATCTTAGTGGGGTCGGGCGTGGTGAACGCCTGACCCCCCGAGGCTTTGGCGATCGCGTCGAGTTCGGCGACGTCGATGTCCGGGCCGATGCCGATGCCGACGATCACCAGGGGGCGCCGGGGGTCCTGGAGCTTGGCCAGTTCGGCGAGGAGCTGGTCGCGGGTGATGCCGTTGCGGTCCTCGTTCTTGCCGTCGGTCAGCACCACGACCAGGTTGATCCGGCCGGGCTCCCAGTTCTGCCTGGCGGACTGGTAGGCCGCGAGCACGCTGTCGTAGAGGCCGGTGGCGCCGCCCCTGACCGACTGGACGGCCCGCAGCTTCTCCAGCGCACCGGCCGCGAGCTGGTCGGTCACCGGCAGCACGGGAAGCAGTTCCTTGTAGTCCTTGTCGCCGTCGAGGTTGGTGGAGAACAGCCACATGCCGAACTTGGTCGTCGGTCGGAACAGGCCGATGCCGAGTTCGGCGGCCTTGAGCGTGACGGCCATCCGGTCGAGTCCGGTACCGGGCACGGGCTCGGCCATCGACCCGGACACGTCGAGCAGCACCTGCATCCGCGAGCTGAGGTTGACCCCGGCCCACTGGTTCAGCACCCCGTCGACGTCCTCGGCCCTGGGCGGGGACACCTGCTCGATCGGCGTGACGACCGTCCGCTTGTCCTGCGACCGGTCGCGCAGCGCCTTCCCGTCCGGCGCCCGGAATCCGGCGTCGGCGAAGGTGGTCACCGCGTCCTGGGCGATCAGCCTGGCCAGGAACTTCTGCGCGGCGGCGCGCTTGTCGCCGGTGGTCGTGGGCAGCACGGTGTACGGGTAGTCCAGCGACGGCGCCGCCGGGTCGGCGTACGCGGCCACCAGCGGCGCGGTCGAGCTGGTGATGTTGTGCTTGAGCAGCGCCTGTTCGGAGGACGGGAACGCGCCCAGCGGCTCGGCCGGGCTGCCGCCGCCGGGCAGCCGGGCGAACAGGTCCGCCGACAGCGGCAGCGTGTTGGCCGAGAGCTTGCGCAGCGTGGTGGTCAGCGCCGCGCCCGGGTCGGCCGCGCGCTTGGCGGCATCGCGCACGCCGAGCAGGGCGGCCACCCCCACCGAGTCGCGGGCCGGGTCGGGCAGGCCGACCAGCGCGTCCGGCGCGGCGAGCACGTCGGCCCAGGTCGGCTTCCTGCCGGGCCAGCCGAGGGTGTCCGCGAGGTCGTCGGTCAGCGCGAGCACGACCGGTGACGAGGCCACCGAGGTGCCGGAGACCGGGGTGGTCCACGCGCCCTTGTCCTGGGCGCGCTGCAACATCAGCGACGACTCGGGCAGCCAGACGTCGGGTTTCTCGGAGCCGTCGGACAGCGCGAGCGACTCCGCCGTGCTCGCCGAATCCCGGTTCGACACGGTGACCTGGTAGCAGGACTCTGTGTCCATTGTGGACACCCGGTTGGCCGCTTGGTCGACGATGGGGGCGATGTCGGGCGCGGCGGTGACGTTGAGGACGGTGGTGGACTCGCACGCGGGCCCGCTGAGCCGGTCCCGCACGAAGTCGAAGGCGAACCACCCGACCAGCACGAGCACCAGCACCGCGCTGAGCAGCACGATCGGCGCGCGGAAGCCCGCCTTGCGCCCCGTGGTCGACGAGTGTCGTCCCATGGGTGGTTCGCCTTCCAGCAGCTACGGACGGATCAAGCCGGGCTGTCTCAGGTGAAGAGACTGTCCACTTCGGCGCCGAAGTCCTTCATGATCACCCGGCGCTTGAGCTTGAGCGAAGGCGTCAGGTGGCCGGTCTCCGGGCTGAACTCGGTGTCCAGCACGCGGAACTTGCGCACCGACTCCGCCTTGGACACCGCGGCGTTGCCCTCGTCGACCGCCTTCTGGATCTCCGCGAGCAGGTCGGGGTCCTCGGCCAGTTCGGTCACCGTGGCCCCGGCGGGCTTGTCCACCGTGGTCTTCCAGTAGGTGAAGTACTCGGTGTCGACGGTGATCAGGGCGGCGATGTACTTCTGCCCGTCGCCGACCACCATGGCCTGGCCGACCAGCGGGTGCGCGGCGATCCGGTCCTCGATGACGGCGGGCGCGACGTTCTTGCCGCCGCTGGTCACCAGGATCTCCTTCTTGCGCCCGGTGATCGACAGGAAGCCCTCGTCGTCGAGCGCGCCGAGGTCGCCGCTGGCGAACCAGCCGTCCTCGGTCATCGTCTCCTTGGTCGCGGCATCGTTGTTCCAGTAGCCGCGGAAGACCTGCTCGCCCTTGATCAGGATCTCGCCGTCCTCGGCGATGCGGATCGTGGTGCCGGGCAGCGGCTGGCCGACGGTGCCCGCCTTGAAGTTGCCCGGCGCGTTGACCGTGCCCGACGCGGTGGTCTCGGTGAGGCCGTAGCCCTCCAGCACCACCAGGCCGATGCCGCGGTAGAAGTGGGTGAGCCGCAGGCCCAGCGCCGCGCCGCCGGAGATGGCGTACTTGGCCTTGCCGCCCAGGGCGGCGCGCAGCTTCGAGTAGACCAGTCGGTCGAACAGCGCGTGCTTGAGCTTGAGGCCGAGCCCGGCCTTGCCCTCGGCCTCGCTGAAGGCGATCGCGGTGGCCGCGGCCGCGTCGAAGATCTTGCCCTTGCCCGCGGCGTGCGCCTTCTGCCGCGAGCCGTTGTAGACCTTCTCCAGCACATAGGGCACCGACAGGATGAAGGTCGGCTGGAAGGTGGCGAGGTCGTCGAGCAACTTCTTGACGTCCGGGCCGTGGCCCATGGTGGCGCGGGTGTAGACGCAGCCCACCTCGACCATCCGGCCGAACACGTGCGCGATCGGCAGGAACAGCAGCGTGGTGGGGTCCTCGGTGCTGTTCTTGCCCTTGAACAGCGGCGCCAGCACGTCGGTGGCGTAGCCGCACTCGGCGAAGAAGTTGTCGTGGGTCAGCACGCAGCCCTTGGGCTGGCCGGTGGTGCCCGAGGTGTAGATGATCGTGGCGACGTCCGTGCCGGTGACCGCCTTGCGCCGCGCGTCGACGGCGCCGGAGTCGGTGTCCTTGCCCGCGGCGACGATCGTCTCGACCGCGCCGTCCTCGATCTCCCAGACGTGTTGCAGCGCGGGCAGATTGTGCCGCACGCCCTCGACCCTGGCCTTGTGCTCGCCGGACTCCACGATCACCGCGACGGCGCCGGAGTCGGCGAGGATCCACTGCACCTGCTCGGGCGAGGAGGTGACGTAGATCGGCACCGGGACCGCGCCCGCGGCCCAGATGGCGAAGTCGAACAGGGTCCACTCGTAGCGGGTCGCGGCCAGGATGGCGACCCGGTCGCCCGCGCCGATGCCCGCGGCGATCAGGCCCTTGGCGGCGTCGACGACCTCGGTGTGGAACTGCTCCCAGGTCACGTCGTGCCACGGCCCGCCCGGGGTTCGGCGGCGGAACGCCACCTGGTGGCCCGCCTCCGCGGCGTTCGTGTAGACCAGGTCGGCCAGCCCGCCAGTCTCTTCACGCTTCGCGACGGATGGGACGGCGAACTCGCGCATGATCTGCTCCTCGACGGCCACGGTGAGCGCTCGGGCTTGCCCGATCGGAGACAAGCTCGGCTACCTAGCGGTAACTTTGTCGGTATCTTGCCCGCAACCTCCGCGAACGGCCAGAGGGTGTACGCAATCGAAACCTGACCTACCGGACACGCGCAAGGCCCCGGTCGGGACAGGTGTCCCGGCCGGGGCCTCGCGGGTGGATCAGAAGGTCAGTTTGAACGAATCGATGAAGCCGGTGTCGACGCTGTAGACGTCCTGGACGCGCAGTTTCCACGTGCCGTTGGCGACCTCGGTGGAGGCGTTGACCGTGTAGGTGGTGATGACGTTGTCGGCCGAGTCGCTGCCGCTGGAGTTCTTCACCCGGTACGCCGAGCCGTCCGGGGCGATCAGGTCGATGACCAGGTCGCCGCGGTAGGTGTGCTTGATGTCCACGCCGACCTGCAGCGCGGACGGGGCGTTGCCCGCGACCCCGGTGACCGCGATGTTGCTGGTCACGGCCACGCCCGCGTCCGGGATGTTGACGTTGCTGGTGTTCTCGAAGACCTTGCCGGTGGGCGGCGGGGTGCCGCCGCCGAGGTTGGCCGCCGCCTGCGCGATAGCCGCGGACAGCGCGCTGACCTCGGCGTACACGCCCGGGTAGTTCGGCCGGGCACAGCCTTGGCCGTAGGAGGTGATGCCGACCTGGATCCAGGCGTTGTTGGCGTCCCGGCGGAACATCGGGCCGCCGGAGTCGCCCTGGCAGGTGTCCACGCCGCCCTGCGGGAAGCCCGCACAGATCTCCACGGCGACCTTCATGCTCGGGTACGCCTGCCTGCACGTGGTGTCGTTGACGAACGGCACGTCGGCCTTGAGCAGGTAGCGCTGCTGCGCGCCGCCCTCGGTCGCCGCGCCCCAGCCCGCCACGGTGAACGTGCCGGTGTCGTAGGCCGTGGTCGTCGCGATCGGCAGCTTGGCCGCGCCGGTGATCGGGGTGGCGAGCCTGATCAGCGCCCAGTCACCGCCCGCCGACGTGGAGTAGCCGGGGTTGCGGTAGACGTAGTTCGACTGCCGGGTGACCCTGGCGGGGTCCTGCAGGTCGACCGCGCCGTAGGTGGCGGTGATGCTGGTGTTGTTGCCCGTGCTGTTGACGCAGTGCGCCGCGGTCAGCACGAGGTTGTCGCTGTACATCGCGCCGCCGCAGCCCATCGAGAGCCGCACCATCCAGGGGAACTCGCCCTGGGCGGCCCGGGTGCCGCCGACGACCTGCGGCGTCACGGGATCCGATGGTGGCGCGGCCGCGGCCGTGGTGGCCCCCGCGGCGCTGATGATCGCGGCCACGCCCGCCGTCACCAGCACCGCCTTGCGGAACTTGCCGATCCAGGTGCCCTCAGTCACTGGTTGTCCCTTCCCACTTCCACACGGATGCACCGGAGCCCGCCCGGGGTCGGACCGGCTCGGTCGGGAGCCCCCGGACGGGCGGTGCGGCCCGTCCGGGGCGTGTCTCTCTCGGCGGTCTGATCAGGTGGAGCGGAACTAGAAGGTGAGCTTCCAGGAGTCGATGAAGCCCGTGTCGGCGCTGTAGACGTCACGCACGCGCAGCTTCCAACTCCCGTTGGCCACCTCGGACGACGCGTTCACCGAGTAGTTGGTGATCACGTTGGCCGCGGAGTCGCTGCCGCTGGAGTTCTTCAGCCGGTAGGCGCTGCCGTCCGGGGCCACCAGATCGATGACCAGGTCGCCGCGGTAGGTGTGCTTGATGTCCACGTCGACCCGCAGCGTCGCGGGCGCGTTGCCGGTGACCCCGGTGACCGACACGGCGCTGGTGACCGCGGCGCCCGCGTCGGGGATGTTGACGTTGGTGGTGTTCTCGAACACCTTGCCGCCGGGCGGCGGGGTGCCGAGGTTCGCGGCGGCCGCCTGGATCGCGGCGGCGAAGGTGCTCACCTGGGTGTAGACGCCGTACTTGTTCGGCCGCGCGCAGCCGTCGCCCCAGCTCACGATGCCGACCTGGATCCAGGCGTTGTTGGCGTCCCGGCGGAACATCGGGCCGCCGGAGTCACCCTGGCAGGTGTCCACGCCGCCCTGCTGGAAGCCCGCGCAGATCGAGTCGGGCTTCACCAGGTTCGGGTAGCTGCCCGCCGCGCTGCACGTGGTGTCGCTGACGAACGGCACGGTCGCCTTGCGCAGGTACCGCTGCTGGCCGCCGCCCTCACTGGTGGAGCCCCAGCCCGCGATGGTGAACGTGCCGCTGTCGAAGGCCGTGGTGGTGGCGATGGGGAGCAGCGCGGCACCGGGGATCGGGCTGTTGAGCTTGATCAGCGCCCAGTCCTTGCCGGTGGTGACGTCGCTGAACCCGGGCGCGGAGTGCACGTAGGTCGAGGTCCGGGTGATCCTGGTGGAGTCCTGCAGGTCGACGACGCCGTAGGTGACGCCGATGCTGGTGTCCGGCCCGGTGCCGTCGACGCAGTGCGCGGCGGTGAGCACGATCTGGGTGGTGTACATGGCGCCGCCGCAGCCCATGGAGAGCCGGACGAGCCAGGGGAACTCGCCCTTGGCCGCGGTGGTGCCGCCGACGACCTGGGGCGTCAGGTCGCCCGGGTCGGTGGGCGGGGGAGCCGCGACGGCTTGGCCCGCCGCTGTGACCAGGACGGCCGCGATGCCCGCTGCCAGGGCACCCGCCTTCCCGAAGAGGTTCTTGCGCACGATGATTCCTTTCGCGACTGTCCACAGTGGAAGCAGGGGGATGGACGGTCGACGATGTCGTGGTTACGCAGGGGTTTGCTGCCAACCGCCCGATGGGCGGCCGTGTATGGAGATGCTCCGGGCCGACGAGTGGTCAGCCGACCCGGAGCATCCGATCGTGAGTTCTCTCCTGGCGCGGTGGCGTCAGAAGGTGAGCTTCCAGGAGTCGATGAAGCCGGTGTCTACGCTGTAGACGTCCTGGACCCGCAGCTTCCAGATGCCGTTGGCGACCTCGGTGGACGCGTTCACCGTGTAGGTGGTGATCACGTTGTCCGCGGAGTCGCTGCCGCTGGAGTTCTTCATCCGGTAGGCGCTGCCGTCCGGGGCGATCAGGTCGATGACCAGGTCGCCGCGGTAGGTGTGCTTGATGTCCACGCCCACCTGCAGGCCGGACGGGGCGTTGCCCGCCACGCCGCTGACCGTGATGTTGCTGGTGATGGCCGCGCCCGCGTCCGGGATGGTGACGTTCGCGGTGTTCTCGAAGACCGTGCCCGGCGGGGGCGGCGGCGGCGGGGTGCCGTCGCAGGTCAGGCCGATGACCCGGCGCGGGCAGTCGGCGTAGTCGAGCAGGTAGAGCACGGCGTCCTTGTTCCGCGCGGTCTGCGCCGGGATGACCTCGTCGGGCGGGTAGAAGCCGGACAGGCCGCCACCGCTACCCGGGTACATCTCGAAGGTGTAGCCGTAGATCTTGTGCACGCCCCACAGGTAGTCGTCGATCGACCCGTCGGTGATGTACAGGTCGGAGGACTGCTCCGGGGTGTAGCCGTTGGTCTGCGCCATCGCGCGGCCGATGGTGGAGAACACGCGCTCGTCCTCGACGGTCAGACCGGGCGCGGTGTTCGCGGTGGTCCAGCCGAACGGCCACAGGATCAGCTCGCTGTAGGTGTGGAAGTCGATGCCGACGGTGATCTGCTGCTTGCCGCCGATCACCCGGCTGCGCACGAAGTTCGACAGCACCTTGACCTCGGTGCCGGACTCGGGGGCCGTGCCGCGGTAGGTCTCGCTGCCGGTGCTGCCAGAGGAACCGCCGCAGCAGCCCCACTTGTAGTCCCAGTTGCGGTTGAGGTCGGTGCCCACGTTGGACGAGCCCGCGTTGGTCTGCCGGTTCTTGCGCCAGCCGGCGTAGGAGCCGGTGGCGACGTCGAACTCGGCGCCGTCCGGGTTGATCGACGGGATGATCCAGATCTCCCGGGAGTCGACCAGCCCCCTGATCCGGCTGTCCGAGGCGTAGCTCTGGGTGAACGTCTTGACCAGGTACAGGGCCATCTCGACGGTCAGGTGCTCGCGGGCGTGCTGGTTCGAGGTGAACAGCACCTCGGGCTCGTTCTCGTCGGTCGTGACGTTGTCCGAGATCTTGATCGCGAACAGGTCGCGGTTCTGGAAGGTCTTGCCGATGACCTGCTTGCTCAGGATGGCGGGGTAGGCCGCGGCCGCGGCGTTCAACTCGGCCGTCATCTCGGCGTAGTTGTGGTAATTCGAGTCGGCACCGGGGAAGTCCGCGGGCGAGATGGCGCCGCGGGCGCCCGCCGCGGACGGGGACGCCACGGCCTCCGCCTCGACTTTGTAGCCCTGGGCGCGGATCTTGGCGACCTCGGCGGGCGTCGCCGTGATCATGACCCGGCTGTCCTCGGTGCCGTTGATCGCCGCACCGGTCGCCGCGACGGCGCTGCGCTGCTGGGACGTTTTGACCCCGAGAACGTGGTATTCGGCCGACGCCCGGGCGCCCGCGGTCTCCGGCGGGGCGCCGGTCGCATTGCCGTTCATCGAGAAGATCATGGTCATGGCGGCTGCCGCCCCGACCAATACGGACAGGCGTTTGCGTTTCACGCGTGCCTCCTGCAGGGAGTGCCGGAGTTTCCGGCACTGGAGGGTGTGCTTTGTGCCGAACCGCCCGGTCGAACCCTTGGGTGCCCTCACGACCGCGACTGTCCGACGTTGACAGCACGAATACTGACCCGTTGATCGTGACCATCACAAGGCTGCGGAAGAGGTGCTTCGTTCCCGTTTAATTCACACTTGTTTCACGTTCCGCGCGGCCCCGCCCCACCGGACCGCGCGAAAGATACGTACGCCTACCTACCGGTGTCCGGCTTGTCGGCCCGTCCGGGCGCGGGCACCGTGTGCCTCCCGGGGAGGGAGACGCCAACGCCCTCGTCTCCCTCCCCACCCGGCTATGCCAGGTCGTCGGCCTGCAACTCGGCGCGGGAGGCGACGCCCAGCTTGCGCAGCACCCGCGCGGCGTGCTGCTCGACGGTCCGCGGCGAGAGGAACAGCACGTCGGCGATCTCGCGGTTGGTGTGTCCGCCCGCGAGCATCCTGGCCACCTCGTGCTCGCGCGGCGACAGCTCGTTGCCGTAGCCGCGCCTGCCGCGGCGCGACGGCTTGGCGCCGCCCATGCCGCGCAGCAGGTGCCTGCACCGGGCGGCGTCGCGGGTGGCGCCGAGCGCGTCGAAGGTGTCGACCAGGGCGGACAGCACCTCCGTGGCTTTCTCGCTGTCGGACGGCAGCAGGCAGATCGCCTCCCGCTCGGCCACGGTCGCGGCGAAGTAGGGCGCGGGCAGCCGCTCGTAGGCCCCGCCCGCCTCCCGGTAGTGCTCGACAGCCTCGACGAGCTCACCGCTGGACTCGGCGAGCCGCCCACGGCACTGCGCCAGCGCCGCCACGGCGACCGGCACGTCCCGGCCCGCGATGCCTGTCGCGATCTCCTCGACCAGCCCGGCCGCGTCCCGCTCGCGTCCGGCGGCCAGGTAGGCGGCCACCGCGACCGGGCCGATCTCGCTGGCCCACGCCCAGACTCCCTTGGTGCGCACGATGTCCAGGCCGCGGTCGGCGTCCACGCAGGCCCGCGCCACCTCGTCCTGCGCGAGCATCGTCCACGCCAGACCGGCGCAGCCCGCGATGGCGACCGGGGTGATGGACTCTGCCGGGGCGAACGCGCCGGTCTCGGTGAGCAGGCTGGTGGCCTCCGCCCACTCGCCGCGGGCGCCCGCCAGCGAGCCGAGCACCAGGCACAGCTCGCTGGCCACCGGGAACAGGTCGCGGTACTCGTCGAGCAGCCGGGCGGCCCGGTCGGCCAGGCCCGTCCACTCGCCGGTGAACCAGTCGAGCCGGGCCTGGGTGGCGCGGGCGGTGCTCACCACGAACGGCGCCCCGCACTCGGCGGCCAGCCGCAGCCCGCTGCGCAGCAGCTCGCCCGCGAGCCGGAAATGGCCGACCGACGTGCACGCGTCGGCCAGGTTGCAGTGTGCGCGGGCGAGCTGGCGCTGCTCGCCCGCGGTGGCCCCGGTGTCCGGGAGCTGGCCGAGACCGCGCAGCACGGACGGGTCGCCGACGTGCAGCTTGGAGCCGAACTCGTTGGCCAGCAAGGAGATCCGCAGCTCGTTGTCGGCGCACGCGGCGCGGTACCGGTCGGCGAGGTGCAGCCACGGCTCCAGTTCGGCCAGCGTCGCCATGCCGACGAACGGCTGGCCCAGCACGGCCGTGGCCTTGGCGGCCAGGTCGGGCCGCTCGGTCAGGTCGTGGAAGGCGACCTCGATCTCCGAGCGGGCCTCGGCCAGTCTGCCCGCCTGCCGGATCAGCAGGAGTCCGCCGTAGAGCCGCACCTCGCCGCGCGCGGACGTCGACAGCCTGCGGTCGTTGAGCAGCCGCTCCAGGGTCTCGGTCGGATCGTGCTGGTCGAGGCCGGTGTGCGCGACCCGGCCGAGCTTGATCGCCAGCCGGTCGACGTCCTGCGCGGGCACCGACGGCTCGGCGAGCAGCCGCTGCAGCAGCCCGGTGGCGGTGGCCGCGTCGCCCAACTCGGTGGCCCGGTCGGCCGCCGCCTCGCCGTAGTGCAGCCACGCGGCCACCCGGCCCGCGCGCTCGCTGTGCTCGGCGAGCTGCACCAGCGGGCGCGGCTCCACCTGGTCGAGCGCGTCGATGGCCCGGGTGTGCAGCTTGCGGCGGTCTGGTCCGCCGAGGGTGTCGTAGACCGCCTGCTGGGCCAGCGCGTGCCGGAACCCGTAGCGACCGCCCTCGACCTCGTGCAGCACGTGCCCGGTGAGCGCGTGCGTGAGTGCGGCGCCGACCCTGGGCGCGGCGATCGCGGCGACCTCGCCGAGCAGCTCGGCCGGGGCGGGTACGCCCAGCACGGCGGCGGCCTGCGCCAGCCGGGTGGCCGTGGTCGGCAGCGCCGCGAGCCGCTCGGCCATCGCGTCGCGCAGCAGCACGGGCACCTCGACGGTGTCGAGCAGCCTGCGCGCGGCGGCGCCGTCGGCGTGCACCGCGCCAGCCGGGTTGCGCAGCGCCCGCAGCGTCTCCTCGACCACGAACGGGATGCCCGCGGTGCGCTCGTGCAGCTTCGCGGCGAACTCCGCGGACACCGCGTCCTCGTCCAGGATCGCCGCGGTCAGCGCGCGCACCTCGTCGACGTCGAGCGGGCCGAGTTCGACGAGCATGCTGGTGATCCCGGTGGGCGGGCGGTAGGCCGTGCCGAGCGGGATGCCGCCGGGGGTGTCCTCGCGGCGGTAGGTGACCACGATGGTCAGGTTCGCGGGCGGGTCGCCCATCAGGAACCGCAGGAGCTGGCGCGATCCGTCGTCGGCCCAGTGCAGATCCTCGATCACCAGCAGCACCGGGCCAAGCGCGCTCAGCAGCTCGCGCAGGGCGCGGAAGAGCCGGTGCCGATCCGCGCGCGGGTCGCCGGTCGGCGGCAGCGGGTCCGGCAGGAACTCGCTGATCTCGGGCAGCAGCGGGCCGATCACCCCGGTCACGGGAGTCAGTTTGGGACGGTGGCCGAGGCGTTCGTCCGCGCCCCGCAGGGCTTCCAGGACCGCGCCGTAGGGAAACGGCTCGCCGACGGGCTGGCAGTAGCCGATCAGGACGGACAGCGGGCCGAGGTCGGTGTCCAGGAGTTCGCGGACGAGCCTGCTCTTCCCGACTCCCGCCTCGCCCTCGATCATGATCACCGCCGGTTGGGCGGGCACCGCCGAGCGCAGGGAACCGAGCTGGTGGCCCCGGCCGACCAGCACGGGGGAGCTGGTCCGCATCAAGGTGGCGCGGTTCGCGTTCGGTTTCGGTGTCCGCGTCATCCACTTTCCCGGATCAGGGTTGGGGTGTGTTTTTCGGAGCGTAGGCGGCTTCGCGGTGATCTGAAACTCGGTTGCGAGTAGTCGATCTTCAGTGAAAGACGGGTATCCCTACGTACCGATACCCGGATTGTTCGCGCTCCGCCGCCGCCCGATGGTGATCCGCAAGTGGCTGTCAGTTACCTACCCTGCCCGACGGCCACGCCTCCGAGTGGCGCCGTTCACCCGGTGGAGCGAAATGGAGAAGCTAGATGCGACATGATCGCAAAACCCGCCGCCGGGTCGCCGTAGCCTGCCTGGCCGCGGGCGCCGCCGTGCTGGCTGTCGCGACCGTCCCGGTGTCCGCCCAAGCGGCGACCGGCGCGATCCTCGGGTCCGCCCAGCCGGTCGCGGGCAGCTACATCGTCGTGCTCAAGGACGCCACGGCGGGTGCCCCGGCCACCAACGGCGCGGCGTTCGACCTGGCCAGGCAGTACGGCGGCAAGGTCAAGCTCACCTACACCTCGTCCATCCGCGGCTTCGCGGTGCAGCTCGACGAGGCGGGCGCCAAGCGGCTCGCCGCGAACCCGGCCGTCGCGTACGTGCAGCAGGACGGCGTCGCGCGGATGACCGACACGCAGCCCAACGCCACCTGGGGGCTCGACCGGGTCGACCAGCGCGCCATGCCGCTGGACTCGAACTACACCTACCCCAACACCGCGTCGAACGTGAACGCGTACATCTTGGACACCGGCGTCCACAAGCAGCACGCGGAGTTCGAGGGCCGCGCCAAGGACGGGTACGACTTCATCGACAACGACGGCGACGCGTCGGACTGCCAGGGGCACGGCACGCACGTCGCGGGCACGGTCGGGGCCAAGACCTACGGGGTGGCCAAGAAGGTCAACCTGATCAGCGTCCGGGTGCTCGACTGCCAGGGCTCCGGCCAGTTCTCGCAGATCATCGCGGGCGTCGACTGGGTGGCCAAGAACGCGGTCAAGCCCGCGGTGGCGAACATGAGCCTCGGCGGCGGTGGCGACACGGCCACCGACAACGCGGTGAAGAAGGCCATCCAGGCGGGCGTCACCTTCGTTGTGGCGTCGGGCAATTCGAACACCGACGCGTGCGGCACGTCGCCCGCGCGGGTGCCGGAGGCCATCACGGTCAACGCGACGGACAACCAGGACAACCGGTCCTCGTTCTCCAACTACGGTTCCTGCACCGATATCTTCGCGCCGGGCACCAACATCACCTCCACCAAGAACGGCGGCGGCACCCACCAGCTCAGCGGCACGTCGATGGCCACCCCGCACACCGTTGGCGCGGCGGCGATGTACCTGTCGGCCAACACCGCCGCCACCCCGGCGCAGGTGCGCAACGCGTTGGTGGACAACGGAACCAAGAACGTGGTGACGAGCCCGGGGTCCGGCTCCACCAACAGCCTGCTCTACGTCGGCTTCATCGGCGGCGACCCGGAGCCGCCGACCTGCGCGGGCGGCACCAACGGCGACGATGTGTCCATTCCAGACAATGCCACGGCGGTGTCCTCGTCGGTGTCGGTGACCAACTGCACCGGCAAGGCGTCCACCGCGACGAAGGTGAAGGTGGACATCAACCACACCTACACCGGTGACCTGGTGATCGACCTGGTCGGCCCGTCCGGCGCGGTCTACAACGTGAAGAAGGCCCGTGGCGCCAGTTCCGCGGCGGGCGTGCACGAGACCTTCACCGTCGACGCGTCGGCGGAGAACCGCAACGGCACCTGGAAGCTCCAGGTGACCGACGTCCTGAGCTACGACGTCGGCACCATCGACACCTGGACGATCTCCTTCTAGTCGTCGCGGTCCAAGGAAACCCGGGCATCCGCCGCGCGGTGCGATCGCGCCGCGGGTGCCCGGGCCGTGTGTTCCCGAATGGCGATCCCTTCTGTCGGCCGTGTGTCGACCTTCGTGGAAGGACAAGAAATGCACCGAACAACTCGCCCCCGCGGGCGGGTCGCGCTCGCCGTGCTGGGCGTGGCGTCCGTCGCCGCGACCCTGGTGGCCGTGGCGAGCCCGGCCACCGCGGCCGAGGCGGACTTCGTGCGCGCCAGGCAACCCGCGGCGGGCCGCGGCTTCGTCGTGTCGCTCAAGCCCGGCGCCGCCACCGCGAGCGCGGCGTCGATCCAGGCCGCTTCCGTTGGCCTGGTCCAGTCCTACGGCGGAAACCTGGACTTCGTGTTCTCCGCGTCGATGCGGGGTTTCCTCGTCAAGGGCCTGTCGGAGACGGGCGCGCGCAGGCTGGCGGCCGACCCGGCGGTCAAGCGCGTGTTCCAGGACGGCACCGCGCACGCCGCCGTGGTCCAGGACAACGCGACCTGGGGCATCGACCGCACCGACCAGCGGAACCTGCCGCTGGACACGAAGTACAACTACACCGCCACCGCGTCGAACGTGACGGTCTACGTCACCGACACCGGAATCCAGACCGCGCACAGTGAATTCGAAGGCCGCGCGAGCGTCGGCGCCGACTTCGTTGGCGACGGCAGGGAAGGCATCGACTGTTCCGGCCACGGCACGCACGTGTCCGGCACGATCGGCGGCAAGACCTGGGGCGTGGCAAAGAAAGCCAAGCTGGTGTCGGTTCGGATGCTCGGCGAGAACTGCGGCGGCAGCGCGCCGGACTCGGCGGGTGTACGCGCCATCGAGTGGATCACCGCGAACGGCGTCAAACCCGCCATCGTCAACGCTAGTTGGACTTTCGACAGCGCCGACATCGGCGACGACGCCATCGCGGGCCTGCTCCGCACGGGCATCCAACTCGTCGCGGCCTCCGGCAACAGCTCGGCCGACGCCTGCGCGACAGGCCCGGCCAACATCGCCGACATCATCACGGTGAACGCCACGAGCCGCACGGATGCCCGCGCGTCGTTCTCGAACTACGGCTCGTGCTCGGATATCTTCGCCCCCGGTGACAACATCACCTCGGCGTCGCTGTCCAACAACGGCAGCACCACCATGTCCGGCACGTCAATGGCTTCCCCGCACGTCGCGGGCGTCGGCGCGCTTTACCTGTCGGGCAACACTTCCGCTTCCCCGCAACAGGTTCGCGACGCGCTGGTCACCAACGCCACCGACGGCAAGGTCACCAACCCGGGTTCCGGCTCGCCGAACAAGCTGCTCTACAGCGGGTTCATCGGCGGCGGCGACCCGGAGCCGCCGACCTGCAACGGCGGCACCAACGGCACCGATATGTCCATTCCAGACAACAACACCCCGGTGTCCTCGTCGGTGTCGGTCACCAACTGCACCGGCAAGGCGCCCGCCGCAACCAAGGTGAAGGTGGACATCAACCACACCTACACCGGTGACCTCGCCATCGACCTCGTCGGCCCGTCCGGCGCGGTCCACAGCCTGAAGAAGGCCCGCGGCGCCAGTTCCGCCACGGGCGTGCACGAGACCTTCACCGTCGACGCGTCGGCGGAGAACCGCAACGGCACCTGGAAACTCCAGGTGACCGACGTCTACACCTACGACACCGGCACCATCGACACCTGGACCGTCACCCTGTAGGGCGTGTCCCGCGTTCGGACAACTGACAAGTACGGCCTTGGAGGCGTCCACATCGGACGCCTCCAAGCCGTGGTTCACCAGTCCCAGCGGATGCCGCGGATCGCCGCGTCGGAGTCGCGCATGATCGCGTGCACCCCCGCCAGCGTCCCGATCTCCAACTTGCCCAGCACCGTTTCCGGCGCCCGCACGGTGGTCTGCGCGTACTCGTGGCACCGCGCGGGCAGCGCGGTCGGGTGGAAGTTGACCTGGAGCAGGTATTCCCGCGTCGCGCGGCGGGTGGCGCGGGTGTACCGGGTCGACCGGCCGACCCCGAACCAGCGCACCTCGTACTCGAACATCGCCGTGTCCCCGGCTTTCAGCCTGCGGTCGAACAGGATCTCCGCGACGGTGAACCGGCTCGCGGGCTGAGTCCGCGTGCGCCCGATCAGGCAGCCGGTCCCCGCGACGACCACGGGCAGCGCCCGGTCGGTCCGTTCCGCCTGGTGCAGCACCACACACGAGCCCAGCCAGTCCACTTCGGACCGAACCACGATGCGCACCCTGGTGTGGTAGTCGCGCCGCTGGTGGTCGAGGAAGTGCTGGTCCTGCACGCTCAGGTAGGTCAGTGCGGTCGGTTCGGGTTCGCCGAGTTCGGCCAGGATCGGCGCCAGACCCGTTGTGGTGTCCCACAACGCCTCGTGCGGCCGAACGAGGCCGCCGCGCGACACCCACCGCCCGCGGGGTTTTCGGGGGCCCAGCAGCGTCAGCAGGTACCCGTTCGGCAGTCCCAGCACCTCCTCGATGACGCGCACCGCGTGCAGCGAATCGGGGCGTTCCGGGCGGGTCCGGCCGCGGCGCCAGTAGCTCAGGGTCGACAGGCTGACCTTCGCGCCGCGCGCGGCAACGCGCCGCTGCAGGTGTTCCAGGCTCATGCCGCTGCGCTCGATCGTGCGCGACAGCACCGCGGGAAAGGTCTCCAGCACAACGGCTTCGGGATACCGGGGATGGTTGTTCATGATCCTTGCCTCCACAAAGCAGGACGGCAGGCCCTCGGGTGAAGGGCCTGCCGTCCTGCCGATCAGGTGTCGCGGTGAGTCAGCTCGCGATCCGCTTCGGTCCGGCCGAGTTCATGCCGAACCGGGTCACGGTCAGCGTGAACGTGGTGGTGCCGGTCTTTCCGTCGGCCGAGGTGGCCTTGATGGTGATGGGGTAGCTGCCGGGTGGGGTCTGGAAGTTGGTGAACAGCCAGACCTGGCTGGCGCCGTTCTGCCCGATGGTGGCCGGGTTGAACTGCACCTGCGCGCCGGCGGGGGCGCCCGAGGCCGACAGGGTCAGGTTGCCGGTGCCGCCGCTCGCGCTCACCCGCGTCTGCACGATCTGGCCCTGCCACCCGCTGCCCGACGACGGTGTCGCGGTGACCCGGACGTCGCCGACCGGCGGTTCGGTGCTGCCCTCGACGGTGAGCGAGACCGTGGTGGTCGCGGTCTTGCCCGCCGCGTTGGTCCCGGTGACGGTCACGGTGGACGTGCCCGCGGTGGCCGTGGCCGAGGCGTCGAAGGTCAGCTTCGCCGTCGACCCGGTGCTGATCGAGGTCGGCTGGAACACGGCGTTGACTCCGCTGGGCAGACCCGACGCGGACAGCGAGATGTCTTCCGCCCCAACGGAACCCTGGGTGCTGGACACCGTCGTGGAGATGAACTTGCCCTTGGCGACCTTGACGCTGCCCGGCGACACGGCGAGCTTGAAGTCGCCAACCGGGGGCTGTCCGCCGCCGGTCACGGTCAGCGAGAACGTACCCGCGGCCGACTTGCCGCTCGACGTGGTGCCGGTGACGGTGACCTCATGGGTGCCGTTCGCCGCGTCGGCCGCCGCGTCGAAGGTGATCTTCGCCGACGAGCCGGTGGTGACCGAGGTCGGCTGGAACACCGCCTTGACCCCGCTCGGCAGACCCGACGCCGACAGTGTCGCGCTCTCCGCGCCGCTCTCGCCCACGGTGGTGTTCACTGTGGCGGACAAGAACTTGCCCGCCGCGACAGAGCCGCTGGTCGGGCTGACCGACAGGCCGAAGTCGCCGACCGGCGGGTTCGTCGTGCCGATCTCCTGCTTGACCCAGTCGCCCATCTCGTTGGTGAGTCGACCCCACACGCCGTACCACTTGAAGTCGGCCCGGCTCCACGACGCGACACCGATGATCTTGTTGTCGACGATCAGCGGGCCGCCGCTGTCGCCGGGCAGGATCGTCGTGCGGCCGTCGGGGTAGCCCGCGCAGACCATCGTGGCGGCCTTGAAGCCCGCGCCGACCCCGGTGCAGACCTGCGCGCCGTTGACGATCGGCAGGGTCGCCTTGTCCAGGGTGACGTCGCGCAGGTTGTCGTCGAAGTCCTTCTTGCCGTAGCCGAAGCCGAGTCCGCTGCGGCCAGGCGCTTCGAGCCCGGCGTCGGCGGAGGTGGCCACCCGCGGGTACGCCGCGCCGCCCTTGAGCGCGATGTCGCGGTCCACCGTGACGACCGCGACGTCGAAGCCCTGGTCGAAGTTGACGTACTTCGGGTGCTTCTTGTACTCGACCACCTTGACCGCGAAACCCGTTCCGCTGCCGCCGTTGTAGTCCTTGAGGTCGTCCAGGCCGTAGACGAAGCTCTTCTCGCCCTGGGCATCCGCGCAGTGCGCGGCGATCAGGATCTTGCGCGGTGCCACGACGGTGCCCGAGCAGGTCTGGCCCTCGGGGCGGACACCGCCCGCGCGCAGGCCCGCGATGATCCCGGGAAACTCGCTCACGGTGGCGTTCTCGCCGTTGTGGAACAGCGGGCTCACGTCGCCGCTTCTGGCGGGAACGGTGTCGCCCTCGAAGTTCGCCGCGGGAGTGGTCGCCGGACTGGCGGCGGTCGGCTCGACCGCGGCCGCGATGCTGGTGCCGATCGGCACCAGCACCGTGGCGGCGGCCAGCGCCAGCAGGCCCCAGGACCGTGGTGTTCGTTTCACGATGGTTCCTCTCCGAATCAGGAACGCTCGCCTCTAGGCAGGGACGGCGGCGGTTCGCTGCTGGTCACTTTCAAGTGACGCCCGGTGAGGAACAATCAGGATGCGTATCCGTAGGGGTACGGAACTTTATCCGGGCCCGCCGCAACCATCGACGTTCGTCTATGCTGGCCGGGTGGCGGGAACTCTCGGACTCGACAGCGAAGCGGCGGCGACGTATGCGAACTGGTTCGCCTGCCTGGCCGATCCGACCAGGGTGACGGTGTTGCACGCGGTCGCCGTGGCCCCGCGCGAGGTGTCGGTCGGCGTGCTGGCCACCCAGGTCGGCATCACCCAGCCGACGTGTTCGCACCACCTGCGCAAGCTCGCCGACGTCGGTTTCGTGTTGCTGCGCAAGGAAGGCACCCAGACCCTGGTCTCCATCAACGACGCCTGCTGCGTCGGCCTCCCGCACGCCGCCGACGTCGTGATGGGCGCGCTGGCCGCCCGCCCGTGCTGCCCGGCCGACCTGCCCGCCGACGTCCGCGTCCGCCCGCTGCGCGAGGACGACTGGCCGGTGGTCCGCCGGATCTACGCCGAGGGCATCGCCACCGGCGAGGCGACGTTCGAGACGAAGGTCCCCCCGCGCGACACCCTCGACCGCAAGTGGCTGCCGGACCATCGCTGGGTGGCCGAAGTGGACGGTGAACCGGTCGGCTGGGCGGCGCTGGCGCCCGTGTCCACCCGCGCGTGCTACGCGGGTGTGGTGGAGAACTCGCTGTACGTGGCGGAATCCGCCCGCGGCCGGGGCGTCGGCAAGACCCTGATTCACCGCCAGGTCACCGCGGCCGACGAGGGTGGCCTGTGGACGATCCAGGCCGGGATCTTCCCGGAGAACAAGGGAAGCGTCGCCCTGCACCGCTCGGCGGGCTTCCGCACCATCGGCCTGCGCGAACGCATCGCCCGCCTGGACGGCCGCTGGCGCGACACCGTCCTCATGGAACGCCGCGCCGGATGATGGACACGACCGCCGAGACCCGGCTGCGGATGAGCAGGCAGCGTTCTCGCGACACCGGCACCGAACTGGCCCTGCGCCGCGCGCTGCACGCGCTCGGCCTGCGTTACCGCGTGCACCGCAGACCCGTGCCCGGCGTCCGCCGCGAGGCCGATGTGGTCTTCGGCCCCACCCAGGTGGCGGTCTTTGTGGACGGCTGCTTCTGGCACGGCTGCCCCGACCACGCCACCTGGCCCAAACGCAACGCGGCGTTCTGGCGGACCAAGATCGAGACCAACCGCGCCCGCGACCTCGACACGGACGGTAAATTGGCGTCCCTGGGCTGGCTGGCCGTGCGGGTGTGGGAACACGAGGACCCGGCCGCCGCCGCCCACCGAATCAGCGCGGTCGTCGCCGCCAGACGGGACACGGCGCGTGGGCAGGGCGAAAGTCCGCCGCCGGGCTAGCCTGGCCCCGTGGCGCTCTCCATGATCGACCTGTTCGCCGGCTGCGGCGGCATGACCTCGGGGTTCGTCGCGGCAGGCGGCTACCACCCGGTCCTCGCCGTGGAGTGGGACCTGCACGCCGCCGCCACCTACGCGGCGAATTTCGGCGAGGACCACGTCCGCTGGGCCGACATCGCCGACATCCCGGATGCCGACATCCCCGCCGCCGACGTCATCATCGGCGGCCCGCCCTGCCAGGGCTTCTCCAACCTGGGCGCCCGCGACGTCGACGATCCGCGCAACCAACTCTGGAAGCAGTACCTGCGCTTCGTCCGGCACGCCCGCCCCGCCGCCTTCGTCATCGAGAACGTCGACCGCTTCCTGACCTCCGCCGAGTTCGGGCTACTGCGCGCCGAAGCCCGCCCCGGCGGCCTGCTCGACGGCTACGACCTGACGCCCGGCCTGCTGCTCGCCGCCGACTTCGGGGTGCCGCAGCGCCGCAAACGCGCCTTCGTCATCGGCTCCCGCGTCGGCGCCATCCCCCTGCCCGCGCCCACCCACCCCCGCGACCGCTGGCACGGCGTCCGCTCGGTGCTGGCCGGGCTCCCCGAGAAACCGGTCAGCACCAGCCTGCCGGACTCTACGGTCGAACTCTTCGGCCGCCGCGTGCCCGGCCGGTTCAAGAGCCCCGACCTGCACCTGGGCCGCAACCCGACCGCGCTCTCCCTGCAGCGCTACCGCCACATTCCCCCCGGCGGCGGCCGGTTCGACCTGCCCGACCACCTGCTGCCCCGCTGTTGGCGCGACAAGAAAACCGGCACCACCGACGTCATGGGCCGCATGCGCTGGGACGAGCCGTCGCTCACCATCCGCACCGAGTTCTACAAGCCGGAGAAGGGCCAGTACCTGCACCCCGGCCACCGGGTGGACCGCCCGATCACCCACCTCGAAGCCGCCCGCCTGCAAACCTTCCCCGACCCGTACGAGTGGTGTGGGACGAAGATCCAGGTGGCGAAGCAGATCGGCAACGCCGTCCCGCCGATGCTGGCCGAAGCCATCGCCCACCACGTCCGCGCCCACCTGCGCGGCGGCAGGCCCACCACCCCGCCGTGCCGACTGTGCTCGACGTGACGAGCCTCCCCGCTCCCGTCGCGGCGCGGTAGGCCCCCCTCGTCTTCCCGCCGCTGACCCGACCGCCGAATGCCTACTTTAACGCAACTATTCGCCATTAACAGGCACCGGTGTTTCGTCGGCGAGTCGGGCCTCGACCCTCCGGGATCATCGGCGGCATGACTGGCTGGAAGCGCGAGTTGGATCCCTCGGTGCCCCTTGGCCCCGCCCTCCGGCAGCGCCGCGACGACCTCGGGTTGAACCAGAAAGTCGTGGCGAAACGGGCGGGTGTCTCGCGCTCCACCGTGCAGAACCTGGAGCGGGTGGGCCAGTCGGGCAAACAGGTCGAGTCGAGGTTCGAGACGATCAACTCGGTGGCCAGGGCGCTCGAACTCGACCCCCGCGAGGTGTTGGCCCGGACCGACCACAAGCCGGACAAGTACGAACCGTCCCAGGCGGGCAGACCGATCGCGACCGTCGCCGAGATCACCAGCCTGGCAAACCAACTGACCGAGCCGGAGCGCCGAACGCTCATCGACATCATCCGCACGTTCAAAGGCTGGCTGCCGACCTCATCGCCCGCGACCGTCGAGCGCTATCGCCACGGTGCCTCGCTCAGCGAGCCGGAATCCCCCCGCGACCCTGACCGAACCGCCGAGTAACAAGAATCAGGCCCTGACCGGCTTTGCGCTGGTCAGGGCCTGATTTCACCCGGCGAAAGGTGGTGCCCCCGGCATGATTCGAACATGCGACACACGGTTTAGGAAACCGATGCTCTATCCCCTGAGCTACGAGGGCGGGCGAGCCATACGATACCGCGTCGTCCTGCGGGGTGACGCGGGTGTGGGCGTGTGGGTGGTCCACTAGGGGGCATGCCGGATGTCGGTCCGGTTGGCGCGGCGGCAGGATGGGCAATCCGACGTGTGCGTCGTGGACGGTAAGGGGAGATGACGGTGGCCGATCGACGGCTGGAGATCGACGGGGTATCCAAGAGGTACGGGGATGTCGTTGCCCTGCGGGAGATGACGTTCGATGTCAACGCCGGGGAGTTGTTCGGGTTCGTGGGCAGCAACGGGGCCGGGAAGACGACGACGATGCGGATCGCGTTGGGGGTGTTGGCCGCCGACGCGGGGGAGGTGCGGTGGGACGGGGAGCCGGTGACGTTGGAGACGCGGCGGCACATCGGGTACATGCCGGAGGAGCGGGGGCTCTATCCGAAGATGAAGGTCGGCGAGCAGTTGGTCTACCTGGCCCGACTGCACGGGTTGTCGACCGCCGCCGCGAAGCGGGCGGTGGCTGAGTGGACGGAGCGGCTGGGGGTGGCGGGCCGGATCGGGGACGAGGTGCAGAAGTTGAGCCTGGGCAACCAGCAGCGCGTCCAACTCGCCGCGGCGCTGGTGCACAATCCGGCGATCCTGGTGCTCGACGAACCGTTCTCGGGGTTGGACCCGGTGGCGGTGGACATCATGAGCAAAGTTTTGCAGGACAAGGCGAACGACGGCGTACCGGTGGTGTTCTCCAGTCACCAGCTCGATTTGGTCGAGCGGCTGTGTCACCGGGTCGGCATTGTCCGAAATGGACAGATGGTGGCCTGTGACACGGTCGACGCGTTGCAGGCCGGGGGGATTGAGCAGCTCGTGGTGGGGGCGCCGATGGCGCCGCCGGGGTGGGCGGACGGGTTGCCGGGGGTGACGGTGCGCGCGCACGAGGGCGCGCAGACCGTTCTCGAACTCGGCGCGGGCGCCGACGACCAGGCGGTGTTGCGGACGGCGTTGAGCACCGGGCCGGTGACGGAGTTCAGCAGGCGCAGGCAATCGCTGACCGAGTTGTTCCGCAACGTGGTCACCGAGAACGGTGAGGTGGCGGCATGAGCAAGCTTGCGAGCGAATCAGTGTCACCGCGCGTCCGCGAGGGACAGCACGGAGCTTGCGAGGGGATGTCATGAGTGAGCTGCCGGATGTGCGGATGGGGAACTGGGCGGCGGTCGGGCTGGTGGCGGGCCGGGAGATCGACACTCGGTTGCGGTCCAAGGCGTTCATCATCACCACGGCCGCGACTTTGTTGCTGCTGGTGGGTTTCACGCTCGTCATGAAGTTTGTCAGCGGCGGGTCTGACGCAACAGTCGGTGTCACGGGGGGAAGTACCGCGCTGGCGGCACCGCTGAAGAACTCCGCGGCCACCATCGGTCAGACCATCGAGACCCGCGCGGTGTCCGACGAGGCCGCCGGACGCGCGCAGGTGGACGACGGCACGCTGGACGCGTTGTTGGTGGGGGACGGCAAGAAGATCGTCGTGGTGGTGAAGAAGGAGATCGACGAGTCTCTCCGCACCGCGCTGGACGTGCTGGCGGGGCAGCTCGCGCTCAATCAGGAGATCCGGGATCTCGGCGGCGATCCGGCGAACGTCAGCGAGGCGGTCGCGGGGGCGAGGGCCGAGGTGCGGCCCCTCGAACCGCCGTTCGACTACCAGGGCCAGCAGCTCGTCATCGGGATGATCGCGGGCATCCTGATCTACATGTCTTTGCTGATCAACGGCCAGTCGGTGGCGCAGGGGGTGGTGGAGGAGAAGTCGAGTCGGGTGGTCGAACTGCTGCTCGCCACTATTCGGCCGTGGCAGCTCATGGCGGGCAAGGTGCTCGGCATCGGGGCGGTGGGCCTGGTGCAGATGCTTGTCATCGGCGGGGTCGGGATCGGGGTGGGGTTGGCAACGGGCGTGCTGACCATCTCGGTCGGCGCCGCCGTCGGCACCGTGGTGTGGCTGGTTGTCTGGTTCCTGCTGGGATTCTTCGCCTACTCACTGGTTTTCGCCGCGCTCGGCGCGCTGGTGTCGCGGCAGGAGGACGTGGGCGGGGTGATCACGCCGCCGCTGATGTTCGTGATCCTCGGGTACGTGCTGGGCATCTCGATCCTGCCCACCGACCCGGGCAACCGGCTGATCGAGATCCTGTCGATCATCCCGCTGTTCGCCCCGACGCTGATGCCGATGCGGCTGGCCATGGGTGGCGTGCCCGCGTGGGAGGCAGGGCTCGCGGTGGTGCTGGTGCTCGCGCTGATTCCGGCCCTGGTCTGGCTTTCCGGCCGGATCTACCGCAACGCGGTGATGCGCAGCGGCGCCCGGGTCAAGCTTTCCGAGGCCCTGCGCGCGGCCTGACAACAACAAAGACGGGCTCCTCACGGCGAGGGGCCCGTCTTTGGTGTCTACTTGGAATAGACGTCGAACTCGTAGAGTGAGTAGCCGTGCTCGGTTGCCCTTGTCACGCCTTGCATCCGCACGAACCGGGCGTCGGTCCGGGCGAAGGTCGCGATGTCGGTGCCACCGTCGCCGGTGGTGGTCGACCAGACGTCGCGCCAGGTGGTGCCGGTGGTGGAGACCTGGATGCGGTACGCCGACCCGTAGGCGGCTTCCCACTTCAGTACGGCCCGTGACACCGGCCGCACCGACCCGAGGTTGACGGTGAACGACTGGTTGTCACCGCGTTCGCTCGCCCAGCGGGTGTCGAGGTTGCCGTCGATCGCGTTGTGCGGCGGCAGGCTGTAGAACAAGCCGCGTTCGTAGCTGCTCGCCGTCGCGCTCGCGCCTGCCGAGAGGTTGGCGATGGCGTCGCCGCGTCGGGCCGGGAACTGTACGACCTGTTGGTACGTCGGCCGGTTCTGGGTGCTGATCGGCTTGTGGGTGAGACCACCGAGTGCATTGTGGACGATCGCGTCCGCGCACCACTGGTCGCCCGCCGCGCAGTTGCCGTCGCCGCGGTAGACCTGCTCCTTCGGCGTGGCCGCGGCCTGCTTGAGCGTGTCCAGCAGGATCTGCCTGCACTGCCCGACGTTCCCGGCACCGCAGAACTGGGCGCCGAGCGGGGCCTGGACCGGGTCGCCCAGGATCGTGCGGAGATCCTTGTGCACATAGCCCCACCAGCCCGACTGGTAGGACGAGCCCTGGTGGGCGTTGTTGGTCGACGGCGTCTCGTCGATCTTGATGGTGCGGGTCAGCTCCGTGTACGCGGCATCGCCGAGACCGGGCTGGAACTGCGCCTTCACCAGCAGCGGCCACCACGCGTCGAGCAGCTTGACGGCGTTGGCGTTGGCGTAGGTCTTGCTGCCCTGGGTGGTTTCCTTGCGCTGCCCGCCCGCGGCCTTCCACTGCTTCAGTTCGGCCACCGCGGTCGCGGTCGCCGGATCGCTGATCGCGCCGTCGCCGATCACCCGGAACAGCAGCGGCAGGATGCGCTCGGCCCGCAGGTCGACCAGCGCCGCCTCGGCCATCGCCTTGGTCAGGCTCACCCGGTCGACCGGGGTTCCGCTCCGCACCAACGTCTTCACCCGCGCGTCGAGCAGATCGCCGCGGTGTACCGACTGGCGTTCCAGCCCCGCGGCCGCGGTACCCGGTGCCTGGCCGTTGTTCCACGAGATCAGGTAGTCCTGGTTGACCGCGTTCGCGTGCTGCTCGTCCGGGGTGTACGCGGCCCGGTTGGTGTCCGGGTTCCAGTTCACCCAGTCGTAGCCAGCGTTCGCCAGCACCGGCATGCTCGGGTCCACAGTGGACTGGCGGACCGGGTTGCTGCCGGAGTTGTAGTACGCGATGTCGTCGGCGTCGGCGTAGAACCAGTTGAACGTGAAGGACACGTCCGCCGCCGCGCGCTGGAAGTCGGCCGCCGAGCGGATCGCGTCGGGGTCGTTGAACTGCTGGAAGCCGATCACGGCGTCCAGTTCGTGCTGGTAGGTCGAGCGGAGCTGGGAATAGGCCACGGGCCTGCCGCCGATGGTGCCGCGGTGGGTCACCGGGCCGTATTTCGTGCGGTAGCCGCGCAGGGTGTACGAGCCCGCTTCCGCCGGGCTGCCCACCGACTTGAACCAGGAGTTCTTGCGCTCCACCACTTCCAGCGGCACGCACTGCCCGCGCAGCCGGTAGTGCGTGCTGTCCTTGGTGACCGGGCTGCCGTCCGGGGCGCACAGGTCGACCGCGTAGGTGTCGGTGATGTCCTGGCCGGAACTGGTCGCGCTCCACGAGTAGTCCTGGCCGCGGCCGAGCAGCACGTAGAAGCTGATGCCCGCGAACGACGCGCCGCGCGCGCTGATGCCGGGGCCCTGGAGTTCCTGCAGCATCAGCAGTTGCGGGGCGAAGTAGCCGGTCTGCGGGCCGAACACGGCCACCGGGTTGCCGTTCGCGGTGTGTGCGCCGGAGACCAGCAGCGCGTTGGACATGCCGTGCTTGTTCTCCAGCAGGTCGCCGGGGAGCACGCCGTCGGCGAGGATTCCCTTGGCGGCCTCCAGGTTCGGCTTGCCGTCGGGAGTGGTCGGGGAGATGCCGTTCGGCACCGTGACGTCCGTGCGGGCCCGCGGCGCCGTGGCGGTCGCGGCCGTGCCGGTGCGGTCGAACACGAGCTGCTGCGCGGTCACCGAGCCCTTGTCCGGCAGCGCCGCGCCCTGCGGGTTCGCGGGCCGCTTGCCGTACGGGAAGCTTTGTCCGTTGTGGACGGTGGTGATGTGCTCCGGGTCGTCCTCGGCGCGCATGCCCTGCCAGACCCGCTCGCCCTCGACCACGCCGTAGCGCTCCTGGATGGCGAGCTTCGCGATCGCGGCCTGCACCTCGCCGCCGCCGCCCCCGCCGAACTGGGCGCCGATGACCGAGGAGATCACCGCGAGGTCGGTCAGCTTGAACGGCTCGATCCTGCCCGCGTTGGTGATCGCGTCCACGTGTCCGAGCAGCACGTACTCGCCGGGGAAGTACCGGCCGGTGTACGCCTCGCGGATGTACTGGTTGATACCGTCCACATAGGACCGGGCGTCGGCGATGGCGAGTGCCCCGCGCGGGCCCAACGCGGCGGCATCGTCGACCTGGCGCTGTAGTTCGGCCTCGGTGTACGGGGCGTCGGCGAAGAAGCTCTGCTCCAACTGCTGGTTCGCCGCGGCGCCACCGGCGAACGGGGTGAGCTGGCCGCGGCCGACCCGGCGGAGCACGTCCATCAGGAACAGCCGGTCCTGCGCGGCGGCGTAGCCCGCGCCGAAGGTGGTGCCGGAGCGGGTGGTGCCGTAGATGTGCGGGGTGCCGGTGGCCTTGTCGCGGATGATCGTCACGTCCGCGCGGGGCTTGCGCGTGCTCTCCACCTGGTTCGGCGGCACGCCGAAGGAGGCGTCGTTGAAGAAGTTCGTGATCTTGTCGGTGGTCAGCCCGGGGTAGCCCTTGGCGAGCGCGTCGTACCTGCCGAGTTGGTCGTCGGCGTGTTTCGGCTGGGTGCCGAAAGCCTTGTGCGCCAGGATCTCCACCAGCGTGGCGCTGCCGTTCTGGCCCGGTGGGACGATGTCGGCGCACTGGCCGAGGCAGTAGTCGCCCGGGGCGAAGGAGGCGACGGCCCTGGGTGGCAGCGGTGCGGACGCGCCGTACGCGGGCTGGCCGACGACAACGCCGCCCGCCACGGCCAGCGCCGCCGCCAGGCAGGCCAGGTTTCGAGCACGTGCCATGCCGAGACTCCTCTCGCGAACGTGACGATCCGTTACGTTACCGCCGCGTGACGTGGTCGCGAAAGAGTTTCGCGTTGGGTTTTCCGGGCGTCGGGCCAGTACGCGAGCCCGTGATCACAGCGAGCTACCAGGTAAGATCCGACGGTGTACGAGCCCAGTTCGGAGTCAGGCAACGTTGCCCCGAACGGGTGAGACAACGGGCGGCAGGCGGTACCGCGGCCGCCAGTCGGGAGGCGTTGTGATCAAGGTGTTGCTCGCGGACGACGAGGACCTGGTCCGGTCGGGTCTGCGCACCATCCTGTCCAGTGCGGGCGACATCGAGGTCGTGGCCGAGTGCGACGACGGGCAGCACGTCGCCGACCTGGTCCGCCTGCACCGGCCACACGTGGTGCTGCTCGACATTCGGATGCGCTCGGCCAACGGAATCGTGGCCCTGCGCAGACTCATGGCGCTGCCCGAGCCGCCCGCCGTCTCCATGCTCACCACCTTCGACGTCGACGAGTACGTGCAGGAGGCGCTGCGCATCGGCGCGAACGGTTTCCTGCTCAAGGACATCGAGCCGGTCCAGCTCGTCAAGGCGGTGCGCGATCTGGCCAGGGGCGGCGCGGTGCTCGATCCCTCGGTCGCGGCGCGCGTGGTGCACGCGGTCGCTGACGGCGAGCGTGCCGCCGAGCCCGCGCGCAGGCTGCTCTCGGCACTGTCCGATCGGGAGCTTGAGGTCGTCGGCCTTGTCGGACAAGGGATGTCGAACGCGGAGATCGGCCACGCGCTGCACCTGTCCGAGGCCACCGTGAAGGGGTACGTGTCCTCGGTGCTCGGCAAGATCGGTGCCGCGAACCGGGTGCAGGCCGCGCTGGTCGCCTACCGGGGCGGCCTGATCGCGTAGCCGTCGTCGACCGGCTGGTGCACCTCGACGCGGTTGCGCCCGCGTCGTTTCGCCCGGTACAGCGCGACATCCGCGTTGGCGAACAGCTTCTCCAGCGGGTCCGGCCCGGTCGCCACGCCGATGCTCACCGTCGGGCGCTGCGTGGTGCCGAGCACGGCCGTCCAGTCGTGCCGGTCGACGGCGACGCGGATGCGCTCGGCCACCGCGACACCCACCGGGCTGGTCAGGCCGGTGCTGTGATCCATCGGCGATTCGCTCAGCAGCACGACGAATTCGTCCCCCGCCCACCGCGCGATCAAGTCGCCCGCCCGGCATTCCGCGCGCAGGAGTTGGGCGATCTCGCGCAGCGCGGCGTCGCCCGCGGCGTGCCCGGCGGCGTCGTTGACGCCCTTGAACCAGTCGACGTCGATCAGCACCAGCCACGGCACCCGCGCGGCGGATATGGCGCGCTCCAACAGTTCCGGCGCCGTGCGCTCCAGGCCAAGCCGGTTCGCCAGGCCGGTGAGCGGGTCGCGCGCGGCCGCCTCCTGCGCGGCCGTCGCCAGCCGTTGCGCGCGGATCGCGAGCCTGCGCTGCTCCAACGCCTGCCCCAGGCCCTCCTGCAACGTTTCCATCGCGGTGCGCCGCGAATTGATGTTGCGCCGCAACGCGTCCGCCTCGCCCACCGGGTCGCCGTTCGCCCCGCAGATGTCGGCCAGGTCCTGGGAATACCGTTGCAGCATCGAGGTGTCGTTGATCCGCTCGGCCTCGTCGACCGCGATCCGCGCGTACGCGGCGGCATCGGCGAGCCTGCCCTGCTTGCGCCGGATCGTGGCCAGCACCCAGTTGCCGACCGAGGCCACCCACCGGTCGCCGTCGGCCAAAGCCAGCGCCAGTGCCTTGTGCGCGGTGACCTCGGCCCGGTCCAGCGCACCGATTCCGGCGAGCGACGCCGCGTAGGCGGACAGCAGCGCGAGGTGGATCCGGCCGCTGTCGACCAGGCCCAGCCCTTCCTCGAACAGCGCGATCGCCTCGCGGAAGGTCGCCTCGGCCTCCTCGGGCGGCTGCTCGCAGGCCCGGAAGTTCAGCGTGCCGCCCAAGCCCTGCAACGAATGCGCCAGGATCTCCACGTCGTCGCCGGTCCGCGCCACCTCGACCGAGATCCGGCTGATGTCGAGCGACGCGCGCCGGTGGCCGATGCCTTCGAGCAGGTAACCCAGTCTGCCCAAGGTGTCCGCGGCGAACGAGCCGCGCGGCTGCTCGGCGTCGATGTCGCTCCACCCCTCGGCGGCGAGTTCGAGCGCGAGCGGGATGCGCCGCAGCCGCCACGCGGCCACCGCGCGCCTGGTCAGGATCGCCGCGCGGGTCCACGGATCGAGCCCGGGGGGCACTTTGGACAGCAGTTGGTCGAACAGGGCGTTGGCCTCGTCGTCGCGACCGGCGTCGATCAACAGCCGGACCTCGCGGTCGGCACGGAGTGCCTCGGTCGCCGCTACTTGGTCGTCCTGCCCCACACAGTCCTCGATGTCTCGCCGAACGGCCGCACGCGGCGCGATCGTGGTCAACGACACAGTGTTCAAGAGGCTACAAGGCCCCTGGGGTGCACCCCGTTCGGAGTAACGGGTCAGAGCTGGACGGTGCCGTCCGGGGACGCGCGCCACTGCTCGAACGGCCGGTCGAGGTGCCAGCGCCCGCCCGCGTAGGTCAGCACCCGGTGGTCGCAGTGCGGCGGGTTCGACAGCGACTCGAACAGCTCGATGCTCCACGAGAACATCCGCCGACACAGCAGCCGCATGGTCAGCCCGTGCGACACCACCAGCGCCGTGTCGGGGTGCGTGGGATCGACCTCGACCCGCTGCTCCAGTTCGTTGAGGAAGCTGGCCACCCGGTCGTCGACGTCCGCGCCGGACTCGCCGTGCGCGAGGCGGTAGAAGAAGTGCCCGAACTCGTGCCGTTTCTGCTTCTGGACCTGCTGCTCCACCGGGTCCTGCAGGTTGCCCCAGTCCTGCTCGCGCAGCCGCGGCTCCGGCACGAACCGCTCGACGGCGAGGTCGAGCAGCTCGAAGGTGCGCGTGGTGCGCACATACGGGCTGACGTAGGCGGCGACGGGCGCGTCGGCCAGCAGCGCCCGCAGCCGCAGGCCCTCCGCGCGCGCCTGGTCGGCGCCGTGGTCGGTCAGCGGGAGGGCGTGGTCCGGGACGCGGCAGTAGGCCAGCTCGTCGATATTGCCGAGACTTTCCCCGTGCCGCAGGAGGATGATCCGCACGCGCCTATGGTGCCCGACGCATTACAGTGCGGTCGCCGTCGAGACCCTGGAGTGTCGTAGTGATCAAGTACATCGCCCTGTACCGGCGTCCGGCCGACGCCGACGAGTTCGACGAGAAGTACTTCGGCAGCCACCTGCCGCTGGCGGTGCGGACCCCTGGCCTGGTGCGTCAGGAGATCGCGCGGGTCCAGCGCACGTTCGTGCCGGGCTTCCTCGGCGACAGCGAGCCGTACCTGATCGCCGAGCTGTACTTCGAGTCCGCGGCGGCGATGAAGGAGGCGTTCAAGTCACCCGAATGGCAGGCGTCGGGGGCGAACCTGACCGAGATCGGCGGCATGGACCTCGTCGCCATGTTCTCCGCCGAGGTCGTGGAGAACCCGTGACCGTTCCGGCGACCGTGGCCGTGATCGGCGGCGGCACGATGGGCGCGGGCATCGCGCACGTGTTCCTCGCCGCGGGCAGCGCGGTCGTGCTCGCGGAGGCCGACGCCGAGCGGGCCGCCGCGGGGGCGAAGGCCGTCGAGACGTCGCTGCGCAAGGCGGAAGACCGCGGCAAGCTGGCGGGCGGCACCGCCGACGCGCTGCTCGCCGCATTGTCCACTGTGGACAAACTGGGTGATCTGCCCGCCGATGTCGCGCTCGCGGTCGAGGCCGTGCCGGAGAACCTCGACCTCAAGCGGTCGGTGTTCGGCCAGGTCGCCGACGCCTGCCCGGACGCGGTGCTCGCGTCCAACACCTCGTCGCTGTCGATCACCGAGTTGGCCGTGGGGCTGCCGGGCGAGCGGGTGATCGGGATGCACTTCTTCAATCCGGTTCCGGTGCAGTCGCTGGTCGAGTTGGTGCACCACGCGGGGTTGTCCGCCGAGGTCACCGCCCGGGTGCGCGGCTGGGCCGAGGCGCTGGGCAAGACCGTGATCGAGGTCCGCGACTCGCCCGGGTTCGCAACGTCGCGGCTGGGGGTCGCGGTCGGCATGGAGGCGATCAGGATGGTCGAGGACGGCGTCGCGTCGCCCGAGGACATCGACACCGGCATGTGTCTGGGCTACGGCTGGCCGATGGGCCCGCTGCGGCTGACCGACCTGGTCGGCCTCGACGTGCGGCTGTCCATCGCCGAACACCTGGCCCGTGAGCTGGGCCCGCGCTTCACCCCGCCCGCGCTGCTGCGCGACAAGGTCGCCCGCGGCGAGTTGGGGCGCAAGTCCGGTCAGGGCTTCTTCTCATGGTGACGGTCCGCCCGTTCCGGGACGACGACGCCGACGACATCTACCGGCTGCGGCGCCTCTCGTTCGGTGGGCCGCGCGAGATCGACCCGAACTGGACGGACCAGCCGGGCTGGCGCGGCTTCGTCGCCGAGCTGGCCGACCGGCGCGCGGGCTTCCTCCGCATCTGGGACTACCGGCAGTTCTTCGGCGGCGTCGCCGTGCCGACCGGCGGGATCGCCAGCGTCGCGGTCGCGCCGCACGCGCGCGGCCGGGGCGTCGCCGGTGAACTCCTGCGCGCCGCGCTCGACCAGATGCGCGCGGCCGGGCAGGTCATCGCCACGCTCTACCCGTCCGTGCCGACGCTGTACCGGCGCTACGGCTGGGAGCAGGTCGGCACGCTGGAACGCGTTGTCGTGGCGCCGGAGACCCTGGCCGCCCTGCCCAAGTCCGACGTCGAGGTTCGGCCCGCCACCGAGGCCGACCTGCCCGCGCTGCGTCAGGCGTACCTGCGTATGGCGGCGGCGGTCGACGGCATGCTCGACCGTGGCGAGCCCCCGTTCACCGTGGCCCGGGTGCTCGAACTCGATGTGGTCGACGTCGTGCCCGGCCCGGACGGCCTGCGCGGCTACGTCACCGCCGACCGCCCCGACGGCGACCGCCTGATCGTCCACGACCTTGTCGCCGACGACGCGGACACCGCCCGCGCGCTGCTGCGCGGCCTGGGTTCGTGGGCCGGTCAACTCCGCGAGGTGCGGCTGCGGGTGCTCGATCCGGCTGTGCACGACCTGGTGTTGCCCCGGGTGCTGGATTCGGCCGTCGACGTGCACCCATGGATGCTGCGCGTGGTCGACCTGCCCGCCGCCGTCGCGGCGCGCGGGTGGCCGGCAGCCGAGTTTCTGCGGCCGTTCGAGGTGTCGGTCGAGGTGGTCGATGAGCACGCGCCGTGGCAGGCGGGTCGGTATCGAATCATGTTCGACGGGACGAGGGTGGTGTGTGAGCCGGGCGGCGACGGGGCGGTTCGGTTGCACGCGCGGGCGCTGGGTCCGTGGTTCGCCGGTTCGGCGGACACCGCCGCGTTGCGTCGGGCCGGATTGCTGACCGGGGAGTCGGCGGCGGGGCTGGACGCGCTGGTCGGCGGCCCGCGCCTGCTGCGAATCGCGGACGCGTTCTGACCAGCGCGCCTCTCAGGCGCATCTCAGCAGGGCAGGGAACACTGGCCGTATGCGCATACTCGTGGTCGACGACGATCGGGCCGTGCGCGAGTCCCTCCGGCGGTCGTTGCAGTTCAACGGCTACCAGGTAGACCTCGCCAGCGACGGTCAGCAGGCACTCGACTCGGTGCTCGGCACCGACGGCGCCCGGCCCGACGCGATGGTGCTGGACGTGATGATGCCCCGGCTGGACGGCCTGGAGGTGTGCAGACGGCTGCGCGGGGTCGGCGACGACCTGCCGATCCTCGTGCTCACCGCGCGCGACCTGGTGTCCGACCGGGTCGCCGGGCTCGACGCCGGGGCCGACGACTACCTGCCCAAGCCGTTCGCGCTGGAGGAGTTGCTGGCCCGGTTGCGCGCACTGCTCCGCCGCGCCACACCGGAGCAGCCGGGCACCGCCCCGGCCGCGTCGCTGCGGTTCGCCGACCTGGAGTTGGACCCCGGCACCCGCGAGGTCCGCCGCGGTGAGCGCGCGATCAGCCTCACCCGCACCGAGTTCGCCCTGCTGGAGCTGCTGCTGTCGCACCCGAAGCAGGTGCTCACCCGGGGCCGCATCCTCGAAGAGGTCTGGGGCTACGACTTCCCGACCTCGGGCAACGCGCTGGAGGTCTACGTCGGCTACCTGCGCCGCAAGACCGAGGCTGAGGGCGAGCCGCGGCTGCTGCACACCGTGCGCGGCGTGGGCTACGTGCTCCGGGAGACCCCACCCTGATGATCCACACCGAGCGCGAGGCCGACGGGCTCCGTCAGCGCGTCTCGCTGCGCTCCCGCATCACCCTGCTGGCCGCGTTCTGCGTGGGCGGCGCGGTCGCGCTGGTCTCCTTCGGCGCCTACATCACCGTCTACCGCGGGCTCTACCAGCAGATTGACGACAACCTGGTCGAGCGCGCCACCGCGCTGGTCAACAACACCCAGGTCATCAACGAGAGCAGCACCAAAATCCCGGAGTTCTTCCTGGAGCTGTCGGACATCAAGTTCGACGTGATCAACGAGCGCGGCGTGTCGGCGATCAACCGCCCGGTGGTCAGCCCGCCGATCGGCCCGGACGAGCTGAAGGTCGCCGCGGGCGTCTGGACGGAGTCGTTCCGCACCGACACGGCCACCGACACCCGCGTGCTCGCCGTGCGGTTCCCGTTCCTGTCCGACACCGCCCTCGTGCTGGCGCAGCCGCTGGAGTCGACCAAGAGCACGCTGGGCAAGCTCGCGGTCGTGCTGATCGTCATCGGCGGCTCCGGCATCATCGTCGCCGCGCTCGCGGGGACGGCGGTCGCGCGCGGCAGTTTGCGCCCGGTGCAACGACTCACCGCCGCCACCGAACGCGTCACTCGAACAGGTGATTTGCGCCCGATCCCGGTCGCGGGCGACGACGAGTTGTCCCGACTCACCGACAGCTTCAACACGATGCTCGGCGCCGTCGCCGAGTCCCAGGAGCGACAACGCAGGCTGGTCGCGGACGCGGGCCACGAGCTGCGCACCCCGCTGACCTCCCTGCGCACCAACCTGGAACTGCTGCTCGCCGCCGAGGCGCCCGGCGCGCCGAACCTGTCCGCCCAGGACCACGCCGACATCCAGGACGACCTCCGCGCCCAGCTCGACGAGCTGACCCAGCTCATCGGCGACCTGGTCGAGCTGGCCCGCGAGGACGCCGCGCCCGCCGTGCAGGAGCACGTGGAGCTGCTGGAAGTCGTGGAGCAGGCGCTCGACCGGGCCCGCCGACGCGCGAGCCACGTCCACTTCGACGTGAAGCTGCAACCGTGGCACCTGGTCGGCCACGCCGCGTCCCTGGAGCGGGCGGTGCTGAACCTGCTGGACAACGCGGTGAAATTCAGCCCACCGGGTGGCACCGTGCGCGTCGAACTACAGCCCGCGGGCGACGGGTACGCCTTCCTCCAGGTCGCCGACGCGGGCCCGGGAATCACCGACGACGACCTCCCACACGTGTTCGACCGGTTCTACCGCTCGTCGGAGGCCCGGACCCTGCCCGGCTCCGGCCTCGGCCTGGCCATCGTCAAACAGGCCGCCGAACGCCACGGCGGTTCGGTGTTCGCCAGCCGCTCCGCCGACGGCGGCGCCCTGATGGCGATGCGGCTCCCCGGGCAGCCGGGGTGAGGGTCAGGTCCGCCGTGGCGTCAGATCGTTCAGGTTGACGGTGACCGGCGCCGGGAAGACGGCCGAGAACGTCCCGGTGACCTCGGCGTCGGCGTGGTAGTCGCCCGCAACCAGGGAACAGGCGATCAGGCTGGCTGGGGCGTCGAGGTCGACCAGCCAGTACGCGGGGATGCCCGCTTCGGCGTACTCGATCGGCTTGACCAGCCGATCGGTCCGGCTCGATCCGGGCGAAATGATCTCCACGGCGCAGCGTACGTCCGCGGCGGACAACCGCGCCCGCCCTGACGCGACAGCGGCCGAGCAGGCGATGGTGACGTCCGGTGCCCGCACAATCGGGGGGAACTGGGCGCTGACGACGACCTCGATGTCGATCACCGCGGTCAGGTCGTCCGGGAGTTGCTCATCGAGCCAGTAGGCCAGCCGTTGCGCGGCCCGTTGGTGGGTGGGCGCCGGTTTCGGCGCCGCGACCAGCACTCCTTCGACGAGTTCGAAGTGTCGGGAGGTGTCCACCGGCCGCGCGGTCCATTCATCGAGGGTCAGCAGATGGTCCGGCCATGGTGTTGCCATCGTGTCCTCCCGGTCGCGCTTGAGCGTCTCACGTACGATTCGTCCGTGCGCCACGTCATCGCCGTTGGGCCGAGAGGTCGCGGGTGAGGCGGACCGTCCGCACGCTGGCCGATGGCAGGGAGATCATCTACTTCGACTCCCCGGCCGCTCCCGAACGCACCGCCGTCGACCCCCGCGACCTACCCCGCGACGACACCGACATCCAGCTCCGCCGCGATCCCCTGACCGACGAGTGGGTAGTCCAGGCCGCGCACCGGCAGAGCCGCACCTACAAGCCGCCCGCCGGGCTGTGTCCGCTGTGTCCGTCCGCGCCCGCCAGGCCCACCGAGATCCCGGAGTCCGACTACGAGGTGGTCGTCTTCGAGAACCGCTTCCCGTCGTTCACCGCGCCTGCGGGCCGCTGTGAGGTCGTCTGTTTCACCGCCGACCACACCACGTCCTTCGGCGCCCTGAGCCCCGACCGTGTCCGCATGATTGTCGACGTCTGGGCCGACCGCACCGCCGCGCTGGGCGCGCTGCCCGGCGTCGAGCAGGTGTTTCCGTTCGAGAACCGTGGCGACGAGATCGGGGTGACGCTGGCCCATCCGCACGGCCAGGTCTACGGCTACCCATTCGTCACCCCGCGCACCGAGCGGATGCTCCAGGTCGCCGCGCGGTACCTGGCCGAGCACGGCAGGCCGGTGATGGGCGACGTCCTCAACGACGCGCGCGCCCGCGTGCTGGTCGAGTCCGCGCACTGGACGGCGTTCGTGCCCGCCGCCGCGCGGTGGCCGGTGGAGGTGCACGTGGTGCCGCACCGGCAGGTGCCCGACCTGCCCGCCCTCACCGACGCCGAGCGTGCCGACTTCGCGCGGGTCTACCTGCGGGTCCTCGGCCGCCTCGACGGCCTGTACGACCGCGAGCTGCCCTACGTCGCCGCCTGGCATCAGGCTCCGGTGCGCACGGGCCGCGACCTCGCCTGGCTGCACCTGGAGGTCTTCTCCATACTGCGCACAGCGGACAAGCTGAAGTACCTGGCGGGTTCCGAGTCCGGCATGGCGGTGTGGATCAACGACGTCCTCCCGGCGGACTTGGCCGCGCGGCTGCGCGCGGCCCCCGCGCGCTACGGCCACTGAGGACTCTCGGGCTAACCACAGGCCGGTCTCAGGTGCTTCTCAGTCCCGGAGCGCAAGGTGGAGCCATGACGGAAAACAGGCCCGAGGACAACCCCGGTCGGCCGGGGCCAGAGGTCAACCCGTGGTCGGCGCGTAGTGCCGCACGGGAGTCGGGGAACCCGGTGGCCGGGGAGCAGGGCCCTGGCCACCGGGGTTTCACCGGGCACCAAACCGGGGATGTCTCCCATACGAATCATTTCGACACAGGCCCCGGCGCGGTTGGGGAGCAGGGCCCCGCCGCGTCGGAACCCGGTGGTCGGGCGGCTGGGGAGCAGGGCCCCAGCCGTCCGGCGACCGGGGAGCGGGTGCTGTTCGGCTCCGCCTTCGCGAACCCCGCTTATCCACCGCCCCAACACATTCCGGCGCCTGTTGAGCCGCGCCGGTCGGCGGGCGGGCTCGTCGTGGGGATGACGGTGCTCGCGTTGATCGTGGGCGGCGCGGCCGGTGCCGCAGGCGGCTACCTGGTGGCCGATACGCGCTCGCCCGCCACGTCGGTCACCGCGCTCGACGCGCCGAAACCCGCCAAGCAGGCGGCCACTCCCGCGCCGGTCGGCTCGGTCGAGTCGGTCGCGGCGAAGGTGTTGCCGAGCGTGGTGCAGTTGCAGGTCCGGGGCCAGTCCTCGGCTGGGGAGGGGTCCGGCTTCGTGATCAGCGCGGACGGCCTGATCGTGACGAACAACCACGTGGTCGAGGCCGCCGCGGCCGGCGGCCAGATCGTCGCGGTGTTCCAGGACGGCCGCACCGCCAAGGCGACCATCGTCGGCCGCGACCCCACCTCCGACGTCGCGGTGGTCCGCGCCGCCGGTGTCGACGGGCTCACCGTCGCCGAACTGGGCCGTTCCGACGATCTCCAGGTCGGCCAGGGTGTCGTCGCGATCGGTTCGCCCTTCGAACTCGCGGGCACGGTCACGACCGGCATCGTCAGCTCCCTGCGCAGGCCCACCCGCGCGGGCGGCGAGAACGGCAGCCAAACCACGGTCCTGGACGCTATCCAGACCGACGCCGCGATCAACCCGGGCAACTCCGGCGGCCCGCTGGTCGACATGCGCGGCCAGGTGATCGGGATCAACTCCGCGATCTACAGCCCCCGCTCCGGCACGGACAACGCGGGCTCGGTCGGCATCGGTTTCGCCATCCCGATCGACCAGGCCCGCCGCACCGCCGACGAGATCGTCAAGACCGGCAAGGCCACCCAGACCGTGTTGGGCGTCTCGGTGCGCGACAACCCCGAGGGCGGCGCCCTCATCGCCGAGGTCGTCGCGGGCGGCGCGGGCGCGGACGCGGGCCTCCAGCAGGGCGAAGTGGTGACCCGGTTGGACGACCGCCGGGTCGACACGTCTGACGCGCTGGTCGCCGCTGTCCGCTCCAAGGCCCCCGGTGACAAGGTCCGGCTCGTGATCGGGGACGGATCACGCACCGTCGAGGCGACGCTGGGCGGCCAGCCCGTCGAGACGGAGTAGACGCTCGGCCGCGTTCGCGCGGCCGAGACCAGCTCCGGTTCGCTGCCCCCGGACCGGAGGGCTCCCTACCCCGGAGGCCGAACACGGAGCCGCAAGCGGGCGGAAACCCCCTCGCCCGCCCGCTTGCGGCTCCTGGGCACAGTTGCGGGGTGGCTCAGCCGACCAGCGTCAGGGCGTTTCGCTCAGGCGGTCGGCGAGTAGGTCGTAGAGCAGGTCGGGCAGGTTGCCCGGCAGGAGCTTGTCCCGGCACAGTCGGAGTTCGGCGGCCGACCACCAGCGACGCTCGATGTCAGCCCCGGCTCGTCCGGTGCGCTGACGGCAGTGTCCGCCGGAGCGCGGTTCGTGTGCGTGCCCAGATCCCGGGCCGCGCGATGTCGGCGTAGCGGCGGGACAGGGCAGGTAGGGCGGCAGGTTCGGCGAGTACGGGCGCGACCAGAGGCGAGGGGAGGTCGGTCTCCATCTCGACGCCCGCATCCCACCGGATGACATAGACGTGCCCCCCGGTCGGGTCGACACGCACCAACTCGCCGATGACTCCCTCGTCCCCCTCGGCCAGTTCGTGGACGTCACCCGGCCCAGGCGGTCGGGGATCGCCCGCACCGGACTCGGCCTGGTAGACCGTCTTGGTGAGCTGGACCTGCATGAGTCCGCGCCACCGGACCCGCGTCCCGGTCAGCGTCATGGGTGCGTCCATCTTCGCATTGTCCTACACCCGCCAGCCTGCGAACTCGCGCTCGGACCCGTTCTCGACCAATGGCACCACTACAACGATGCCCATCATGATCCGGCGTGCTCTCTGGCGTATGTGCTGGGCGGGTCGTGGGTCAGTTGTGGGCGAGGAAGTGGTGCCAGGCGTCGCCGGGGAAGGTGAGGTGGGGGGCGGTGGGGTTCTTGGAGTCCCGGACCCCCACGGCCTCGGCGTTGACGGCCACCTCGACACAGGCGTTGTTGCTGCCCTGTCCGCTGTGAGTGCTCTTGTGCCACTCGGCAAACGCGACCTCCACGCAGTTGCCGTTGACGCCTTGTCCGCTGCGGCTGCTCTTATGCCATCCGACGAACGCGACCTCGACGCACGCGTCGTTGTTGCCCTGTCCGCTGCGGCTGCTCTTGCGCCACACCGCGCCGGAGAAGTTCGCCGTCGCCATCCGATCGCCTCTTTCACTTGGTTCGATACTCGCTCGCCACACCTTCGATGTAGGCCACCGAGTCCGCTGGGCTCAGCGCCATCGAGCGCAACTGATCGAATCCCAGTCTAGTCTCGCGGACCTCGGTGGCCCGCTCGATGTGCGCGGCACCAGTCGGATAGGCGACGAAGGTGATGTCGGGGTCTTCCGCTTCAGGGAAGCTCAGCACAATGAACGCCCCGTCCATCCCGACATGGGCTCCCAGGTCGTTCGGCAACACCTGCAAGGTGACTGTGGGCAGCGCGCTGCGCTCGATCAGGTGCATGAGTTGCGCTCGCATCACCTTGGGCCCGCCTACCCGCCTGCGCAGCACCGCCTCGTCGATCACGGCGGTCAGGTTGAGCGGGAAGGTCTCGTCGGTGAGCCGCTTCTGCCGGATCAGTCGCGCGGCGACCTGATTGCCGAACTCCTTGACAGTCCGGTCCACGCGACCGGCGGCGAGTAGGGCCTTCATGTAGTCCGTGGTCTGGAGCAGGCCGGGCACATTGATCAGGCTGAACTCGTAGACATGGGACGCCTCGGTCTCCATGCCGATGTAGCCGCGATCGTTGATGCCGAACTTGGTCCACCAGCCCGGCGGCGCGGCCCGGCGGACCTGCTCCATCAGCTCTTCGTCGTAGCAGTCATACAGGTCCATCATGGACTTCGCCAGGTGGATGTTCACCTTGGCGTGGCCCGATTCCAGCCTGCTCAGCGTGGGTCTGGTCATCTCCAGTCCCTCGGCGGCCTCCTCCATGGTCAGGTGCCTGCTCTCGCGCAGTTCGCGGAGCCTGCGGCCGAGACGCCTGCGGCGGAACGGCGGTACGACTGCCATCCGACTACCTCCTGTGTGCGAATGATTACCCATATCATCCACACGCACAGTGCGTACTTTGCGTGTGCGGATCGGTACCGGTGAGTCGCGGTTGTCCACCCGGATACTCGATCGGCATGGAGACCATCCGCACGACAGCCCCCGACGCCCCGACGCACGCGCTTGTCGAGGCCCCCATCCCGGCCCTGTTCAACCACCGCCCAGACTGGTCCGGGTCGACAACCGAGGTCGACCACTGGCAGTACGCGTGGAGTTTCGGCGGGCTCGACCTGTCCGAGGACGCGCCGATCTCGACCCTGCGCGCGCGGCGGCTCCGCGCCGAGATCCAGGGCCGGATCACCGAAGCGGTGGAAATCACCTCGGTGGGCGTGCTCGGCGGCTGCGACCAGCACTACGCCGGAACCATGATCCTGCCGCTGTCCCACGACCGCTTCGAGGAGATTCTCGTGTCCCTGGAAGGCGAAGCGCGCGAACTCGACCCGGGCGCGGTGGCGTTCTGCGCTCTGTTCGGCCCCTGCCGCGACCGGCTTGTCGTCAGCTCAGACGCGTCGGGTACGTATCAGCCCACCCACAGCTACACCTACCCAGACGACAGCCAGTGAGATGCCCAGGCCGAGCCAGTAGTTCCGGTCATGCAGGCCGGGGTTGACCGGCACGCCGAATGGTTGCCACAGCAGGGGAATCGCCAGCAGCACCAACACCCCGCTGGACACCGCGCCCACCGCGACCGGCGCCTGCCAGGGCGGCGGCAGGTGGCGGGCGATGAGCAGGCCGATCACACCGACGATCGGCGCCACCACGGCGTCGTGGATCACCGGCCCGCCCACCAGCCACGCCGCGCCCTGCCAGGCGTCGCGGAAGGAACCGGTGGCGAACTCGAAGGCCAGCAGCCCGCCCCAGGCGAGCGCGGCCAGCCCGGCCACCGCGAACAGTGCCCGCACCGTCCTCATCGGACCTCCAACCGTGACACCCATTTCGTCTGCAGCACACCGGGTCGGTTCGGGGCGATGATCCGGCACGGGAACCCGTGATCCGCCGAGAGCACCTCGCCGTTGACCCGCAACGCAAGCAGCGTCGCGGGATTCTCGGTGTGTTCGCCCGGCAGCGTGCTCGCCCGGTAGAGCCCGTCGCGCTCCAGCGACTCCACCCGCACCTCCGCGCCGGGAGTCGCGCCGACCGCGCGCAACAGGTCGGTGACGCGCACGCCGGTCCACCGGGCGGACGCGCTCCAGCCCTCCACGCACGCGATCGGGAGTTCTTCGGTCGCCTGCGGCAAAGCGGCCAACTCGTCGAGGGTGAACTGCCGCATGCCCGACGCCGCAACAACTTCGAGCCGCCACTGGGCGGGCACCGTCACCCCGGCCGCCTGCGCGGTCCGGTTCACCGGCAGGCCCTGCGGCCCACCGCTGGACCGCCACGCCAGCGCGGAAACGTCGCGCAGGAACGGAACCGTGGCACCCGCCGTCGCCACCACGGCCACGCCGGAGGCGAGCCAGGTGGTGCGCAGGAACGTGCGCCGCGACTCGTCCACCTCGGTGGTGAGGCCGCGCCGGATGATCGGCAGCTTCACCGCGATGTGCACCAGGATCGAGCCGATCGCGATCCACGCGACCGCGTAGTGCGCGGTCGGGAAGTAGAAGCCCCACAGGTAGTTCTGGGCGACGTTGAAGATTCCCGTTACCAGTTCGAAGAACGCCGCCCCGGACAGCACCAGGATCGACCCGCGCTCCAGCGCGTGCAGCGGCGACTTCACCAGCGGGCGCTCGAACAGCTTCGGGTAGACACTCCACAACTTGGCCAGCAGCAACGGAACCGACGCGATCCCGGTGATCACGTGCAGGCCCTGGGTGATCCGGTAGAGCCACGCCGGGCTGCTCGGCCAGAAGAACCACGACGGCGGGTACTGGATGCCGTGGCTCAGCAGCCCGGTCAGGAAGCAGATCCCGAACGCGATGCCGAGCCACCGGCCGACCCGGGAGGTGACGCGCTCGTCGTGCGCCGGGGCGGCGAACTCAGGAGTCTTGACCTCGGGGAGTTTCATGCGGGCACCAACTCCGTGAACCAGCGGCCAAGGTGTTCCCGTATCCAGCGCACTGCCATCCCCGCCTCCGCCGCCGCTTGCGGGATCGCGTCCGCGCCGAGCTGTGCCCAGTCGAACCACGGTCCGCTGCCGGACTCCCGGATCACCCGCGCTCGCGACGGCCGCATCCCACACCCCGGCTCGTCCGCCTCGACCAACGCGCTTCCATTGGGGGACAACAATTCCCGCATCCTGTGCAGCAGCCGCACCGGGTTGCCACCGATGCCGACGTTGCCATCGGCCAGCAGTACGTGCCGCCACCGGCCCTCGCCGGGCAGCGGCTCGAACACGTCGCGGTGCAGGGCGGCGGCGCCGCGCGACCGGGTCAGCGCGACCGCGATCGGCGAGGTGTCCACGCCGAGCGCGGCCACCCCGCGCTCGGCCAGCGCGGCGGTGAGCCTGCCCGGCCCGCAGCCGACATCGAGCGTCGGACCCCAGCAGTGGTCCAGCAACAGCGCGTCGCCCGCCCCCGGGGTGTTGCCCCAGCGGTCGACCGGCAGCGTGATGCACTCGCCGCTGGCCAGTTCCAGCCAGCACTCCCGACCGAGCAGGCCGGGCTCGAAGAGATCGGTGCCGGTCATCGCGTGGCCCCCGTGTACGAGGTGCCGAGCGCGGCGACGGCGTGCGCGAATCGGCCGTAGGGCGCCTGGGCCGCCACCCGCAGCGCGTCCGCCATAGTGTCCACATCGGACAACTCGGGTAGTTGTCCCACCTGCAAACCGTTGTCCCGCAACGTCGAGAGTGTGCGAACGCCAGTGTCGGACCGTGACGTCGGCACCATCCGCAGCAGGTCGGCCCGCGCCGGGTCACGCAGCCCGAGAGCCCACCACCCACCGTCCTCGGCCAGCCCCAGGGTCGCGTCGATGCCCGGGTCGAGCAGCCGGTCGACCGACTCGCGCAGCAGGTCGGGGCTGACCTGCGGGGTGTCCATGCCGATCTGCAACACCGGGCGGCCCGGGAACCGCGCCGCCAGATCGGCGTGCGCGGCGGCCAACCGCTCCGGGAAACCGTCGCCCCGCTGGGGAAACACCGCGCACCGGGCGAGCAGGTCGGCCAGTTCCGGCCCGCGTTCCGCTGTGCACAGTGCCCCGGTCATGGCGACCACCGGCAGCACGCCCGGGGTGGCGAGCACCGCGTCGAGGGTGTCCAGCAGCGCCGCCGCCGCGATCCCGGCCGCCTGCGCGGGCGTGGCGGGCGGGCTCAGCCGCGTCTTCGCGAGCCCGGCCACCGGTGCTTTCGCAACCACCAGCAGGCACGTCATCGCAGCACCCCCGCCATGTCGCGCACCGCGCGCAGCGTGCCGCGCACCGACCCCGACACCTTCGACTTCGTGCCCGCCGCGCGCGGCCGGTAGGCGACGTCCAACTCGACCACCGACCACTTCGCCTCCGCCGCGCGGATCAGCAGCTCCAGCGGGTAGCCGAAGGCGCGATCGCGCACGCCGAGATCGAGCAGATCGGTGCGGCGCACCGCCCGCGCGGGCGCGATGTCGGACACCGGCAGCCCGCGTCTGCGCAACAGTGCGGCCAGCACGGCGTTGCCCGCCCGCGCGTGCCACGGCCACGCGCCCCGGCCGACCGGCACGCGCTTGCCCACGGCGAGCTTCGTCCGCCCGCCCGCCAGCGCGGCCACCAGCGCGGGCAACTCGCCCGGATCCAGTGAGCCGTCCGCGTCGAGGAAGCACACGACGTCGGCCGTGGCGTGCTCCAAACCGGTGTGCACCGCGGCGCCGTAGCCCTTGCGCGACTCGTGCACCACGGTCGCGCCGTGCGCGGCGGCCACCTCCGGTGAGCCGTCCACTGATCCGTTGTCCACCACGATTGCTCTATACCCCGTCGGGAGCGCCGCCAACACCCCGGGCAGCGCCGCCGCCTCGTCGAGGCAGGGCAGCACCACATCCACCTGTCGCAGATCCATGGGACTAACCTAAGTCCGCCGTGGACACTCGGAAAGTGTTGGCGCGCTTACCAAAGAGTGACGCTGTCATAAGTGTTACGAACTTCTGACCGATCCAGGGTCCCATCCGGCGGAGATCGCGCGGGACCACTACGATCGCGCGGCCCCGGCACCTTACGGAGTGCTGACGACCCCGGCGCCCGTCCGCGCCCAGCACCCCGGCTCGGCTAGGTTCCGGTGGTGCCCTTGCTCTCACCGCCGCGCCCGCGCACGTCCGCGCACCGCGCCGACCTGATCGCCGCCGGACTCGCCCTCGGCCTGGTCGCGCTCGCCGCCGTGGTCGGCTGGGTGTTCGACATCCGGCTCACCGGCGACGCCCACTTCCCCGGCGCGCCATCGACTTTCGGCGAATGGCCCGTGCTGGGCGAGTGGCTGCCGCACGTCGGCGTCGGGACGCCGATCGCCGTGCTCGTCGCGGTCGCCACGGTCGCGTGGGGGCCCACCCTGGCCGTTCGCCTGCCGTGGCGCGGGGCGCTGGCCGCCGCCTACGGGCTCGCTGTGGCGTGGACGTTCGCCCTCGCCATGATCGACGGCTGGAGCCGCGGCGTCGCCGGACAGCTCACCTCGCAGGACGAATACCTGAGCGCCGTCCCCGGGATCACCGACATTCCTGTGCTGCTGCGGACTTTTGCCGACCGCATCCTTGATTTCCAGCCGGACTCCTGGATCACCCACGTGGCGGGCCACCCGCCCGGCGCCACCCTGGTGTTCGTCTGGCTCGACCGACTCGGCCTCGGCGGCGGCTCGTGGGCGGCGGTGCTGTGCGTGCTCGTCGGCGCGCTGGTCGCTGTCGCCGTGCCGGTGACGGTGTCCGCGCTGGGCGACCCCGAGCGCGCGCGGGCCGCGCTGCCGTTCGTCGCGCTGTTCCCCGGCGCGGTGTGGATGGGCGTGTCCGCCGACGCGCTGTTCGCGGGCGTCACCGCGACCGGCATCGCGCTGCTCGCGGTCAGTGCTCGCGCGCTTGGCCGTGGTTCGCGGGCTGGTGCGGCCGGGTGTGTCGCGGCGGGCGTCGTGCTCGGGTACGGGATCTTCCTGTCCTATGGGCTGATGCTGATGGGCGCGATCGCGCTGGCCGTGCTGCTCGCGGCGCGGAACTGGCGCGCGCTGGCGCTGGCGGTGCCGGGCGCGCTGGCCGTTGTCGCCGTGTTCGCCCTCGCGGGCTTCTGGTGGCTCGACGGCTACCACCTCATCGTCGAGCGGTACTACCAGGGCATCGCCTCCGACCGGCCGTACGCGTACTGGGTGTGGGCCGATCTCGCGTGCCTGGTGCTCGCCGTCGGCCCGGCCGCGGCGGCCGGGCTGCGCCGGTTGCGTTGGCCCAACACGACATCGGTGCTGATCGGCGGTGCCGTGGTGGCTGTGCTCGGCGCGACCCTGTCCGGGCTGTCGAAGGCCGAGGTCGAGCGGATCTGGCTGCCGTTCGCGGTGTGGCTGGTGGCCGCGGCGGCGTTCCTACCCGTGCGATCGCACCGCTGGTGGCTCGCCGGACAGGCCGCGACCGCACTTGTGGTGAATCATCTATTGCTGACCAACTGGTGAGGGGTGGGCGGATGGATCCGACCGGCCGAGTGCTCGTCGTGGACGACGACCTCACGGTGTCCGACGTGGTGCGCCGCTATCTGGAGCGGGCCGGGCACCAGGTGGCGCTCGCCGACAACGGCGAGGACGCGCTGCGCTGGATCGCCGAGCACCAGCCCGACCTGGTGGTGCTCGACCTGATGCTGCCCGGCATCGACGGGCTGGAGGTGTGCCGCAGGCTGCGGGAGCACAGCTCGATCCCGGTGGTCATGCTCACCGCGCTCGGCGAGGAGGAGAACCGGATCGCCGGCCTGCAACTCGGCGCCGACGACTACGTCACCAAGCCGTTCAGCCCGCGCGAACTTGCCCTGCGCGTCACCTCCGTCCTGCGTCGCGCCCGCGCCGCCGCCCCACCCGCCACCACCGTCCTGGTCGACGGCGACCTACGGCTCGACGCGGCCGCCCGCAAGGCCAGCCTCGCGGGCGCCGACCTCTCCCTCACCGGCCGCGAGTTCGACCTGATCGAGTTCCTGCTGAGCCACCCCGGCGAGGCGTTCACCCGCGAACAGCTCCTGGATCGCGTGTGGGGCTGGAACTTCGGCGATCAGTCCACAGTGACCGTCCACGTGCGACGGTTGCGGGAGAAGATCGAGCGGATACCGGCGAAGCCCACCCGTATCACCACGGTATGGGGCGTCGGCTACCGGTACGACCGGAGCGGATGATGCCCGACTTCCGGCTGGTGTCGCGGCGTCCGGCGGGCGTCGTTCGGTGTGACGGGGGTGGATGATGCTGGATTCCGGTGAGTCCTTCTGGCAGATGCTGCGGCATCTGGTCGACATCCTGCCGTTCGCGTTGGCGCTGGTCCTGCCAGTGGTGCTGCTCGGCGCGGTGCTGTTGCACTTGCTGCGCAACGGATCGCTGTCCACCGCCATGACGGTGCTGGTGCTGGTCCCCGTGGCCGCGATGGTCGCGGGCGTGGTCGGCATCAGCGGGTTCATGTTCACCACCGCGCTGACCACGATGCTGCTGGTGTGTCTGCTGGTCGCGCTGGTCACCGTGCCCGTCGCGGTGTTCCTGGGCAGGCGCATCGCCCGCCGCAGTGTGTGGGAGCGGGAGGCGCGCGAGCGCGAACGGGCGGCCGAGGCGTCGCGCCGCGAACTCGTAGCCTGGATCAGCCACGATCTGCGCACGCCACTAGCAGGCATCCGGGCCATGGCCGAGGCCCTCGCCGACGGCGTGGTGTCGTCGCCGCGCGAGGTCAACGGCTACGCCAACCGCATCGGCAGCGAGACCCACCGACTGTCCACAATGGTCGATGACCTGTTCGAACTGTCCCGGATCACGGCGGGCGCCCTGCGGCTGACGCTGTCCGCGGTGCCCTTGCAGGACGTCGTGAGTGATGCCCTGTCCGGGCAAGTGCCGGTGGCCCAACGCAAGCGCGTCACGGTGCTTGCGAACGCGGCGGCCTGGCCGGTGGTGCTGGGCAGCGACCCGGAACTGGCCCGCATCGTGCGCAACCTCGTGTCGAACGCCATCCGCCACACCCCACCCGACGGCACCGTGGCCATCCAGATCGGCGTCGACGGCGCCCACGCCGTCCTCTCCGTCGACGACGCCTGCGGCGGCATCCCCGAAGCCGAGCTGACCCGAGTATTCGACGTCGCCTTCCGCGGCAGCGCCGCCCGCACGCCGAGCCCCGCAGGCGACGAACCCGTGGGCGGCGGGCTGGGGCTGGCCATCGCGAAGGGCCTGGTGGAGGCGCATCACGGGCTGATCGCGGCGCAGAACCACGGGCGGGGCTGCCGTTTCGAGGTCCGGCTTCCGCTCGCCGCCGTCTGACCGACACCCCAGCCTGCCCCAGGGCAGCCCCCGCCCTTCCCTTGGGGGGTCTGCCCTGCTCCAGCTTATCGGCTCCTGGTGGATTTCGGGGTTGTGGTGCTTGGGCTGTGGATGGTTCGGGGGTATGTGGATACCTCGTCCCGGTGACGGGGTCGGAAGGTGACGGGCTACGGGCGGGTGACGGGGTCGCGCAGTTGAGCTGTGGCGAAGGTCTTGATGCCGTCGGCGAAGGCCACTCGTGCTTCGAAGTCGAGGAGTTTTCTGGCCATGGCCGGGTCGGCGACCACGTGTCGGACGTCGGCGGCGCGGGCGCCCCCGGCGATGACCGGCGCGGGGCCCGCGCAGGCGAGGGCGAGCTCGCGGGCCAGGTCGCCGACGGTGTGCGGTTCGCCGGAGCAGACGTTGACCGGGGTCAGTTCGCCGGGTTCGCCCGCGGTCTCGATCGCCAGGGCGTTGGCCAGCGCGACGTCGGTGGAGTGGACGAAGTCGCGGCGTTGGTTGCCGTCTTCCAGGACGGTGGGGGCCTCGCCGCGTTCGAGGGCCGAGCGGAACAGCGACGCGACCCCGGCGTACGGGGTGTCGCGCGGCATCCGGGGGCCGTAGATGTTGTGGTACCGCAGCGCCCACACGTGCCCATCGGTCTGCCGCGCCCACGCCGACGCCAGGTACTCCTGCGCCGCCTTGGTCGCCGCGTACGTGCTGCGCGGGTCGATCAGCGCGTCCTCCGGCACCAGCCGGGACTCCAGGGCCGCCCCGCACGCCGGGCACGGCGGCTCGAACCGGCCCGCGTCGATGTCAGTTGGGCGTCTGCGGGCCGGGCGGACCACGCCGTGGTCGGGACACTCGTAGCGGCCTTCGCCGTAAACGACCATCGAGGACGCCAGGACGAGCCTGCCGATGCCCGCGCGGTGCATGGCGGCGAGCAGCACCGCGGTGCCGTAATCGTTGTGCGAGGCGTACTCCGGCGCGTCGGACGGGTCCAGCCCGTGCCCCACGACCGCCGCCTGGTGGCACACCAGGTCCACGTCGGACAGCAGACCCGCCAGCAGATCCGCGTCCCGCACATCGCCGCGGACGAGGTGGTGGGCGGCGGTCCAGGGTGGCGCCTCGTCGGTGCCGTGCGCCTTGGGCAGCAGGTTGTCCAGCAGAACGACGTCGTGGCCGCGGCCGGTCAGCTCGTCCGCGACATGGGAGCCGACGAAACCCGCGCCACCGGTGATCAGTACTCGCATGCCCTCGACGCTATGGCGGCCCCACGCCTCCCGCTCACCGAGTGACCCGGCCGTCACAAATCCGTCAGGTTTCCTCGGCCGCCACACCTCACCAAGGGCGACCCCGATCGGCGCGGACGGCTAGGTTGGACCCATGGAACGCAGCGCGCAGCGGCTCGGTCGAGCCCTCATCGTGATCGTGGATGACCGAGTGGCGCACGGCGAGTACGACGACAACGTCGGACCGCTGGTGACCGAATTGCTGGAAGAGGCCGGGTTCATCGTCGACGGCATCGTCCCGGTCGAGGCGGAGACCGTCGCCATCCGCAACGCGCTCAACACCGCGGTGATCGGCGGGGCCGACCTCGTCGTCACCGTCGGCGGCACGGGTGTCTCCCCGCGCGACGTCACCCCGGACGCCACCCAGGGCGTGCTCGACCGGCCGATCCCCGGCATCGCCGAGGCCCTGCGCTCGTCCGGGCTGGCCGCGGGCTCGGTCGACGCGGGGGTGTCGCGTGGCCTCGTCGGGGTCTCCGGCAGCACGCTGATCGTCAACCTGGCGGGCTCCCGCAGCGCCGTCCGCGACGGCATGGCCACCTTGACCGCGCTGGTTCCCTACGTCATCGGCGAACTGTCCGGTTTGGACGGCAACTAGCCCCCATGATGGGGCGGACGGTTGCTCCGGTACCAGTCCTCGGCACTGTCGTCGGGTGACGAGGGGTCGCGTTCGTCGGACGTGGTGTCCGGGAGGACATCGCCGAAGATGGCGTCCAGGTCACGGCGCTTCTCGTCCGGCAGCGGCTCCTCGCTCATCAGCGGCTTTGTTGCTGGCGCAGCAGGTCGCGGATCTCGATGAGGAGTTCGACGTCGGTGGGCTCGGCCGGGCCCGCTTCTTGGCCCCGCTTGCGGCGCTCCTGGATGTGCTTCACCGGCAGCACGATCACGAAGTACACGATCGCCGCCACGATGGCGAAGTTGACCGCCGCGTTGATCACCGCGCCGAAGTCCATGAAGGTCGACGGGTTGTCGCCGAGAATTCGGAAACCCAGTCCCTGCGCGGCATCCGACCCGCCGATGGAGTTGATCAATGGCTTGACCAGTCCGTCGGTGAAGGACGTCACGATGGTGGTGAACGCGGCGCCGATGATCACGGCGACGGCCAGATCGATGACGTTCCCGCGCATCAGGAAGTCCTTGAAACCCTTCAGCACGTGCGAACTCCTTAGCAAGCGGGACGGCAGCAAACCGCCCTGGGCAAACGGGCTACCGGAGCGTAACCGTTACCGGCTGTCCCAGTGAGACCGACGCGACCCGTGTCGCGGATTCCCTTGGCAGGGCGAGCAGCACCAGGCTGCCCCGGCCCGTCTCGTCGGCTCGGACCGTGACGACGGCCGCGTCGCGCGCCAGTACGACCGGCTCCCGGCCGCGTGGGTCGGCGGTGACGACGTCGACGCGGGTGCCAGGGCGCAGCAAGCCCGCGACCGCCGGATCGGCCAGCCGCACGGGCACCGCGGCGGCATCGGGACCGGTGGCCAGCCGGGTGTTCGCCGCACCGACCAGGCGCACGTCGGTGATCGGTTCGCCCTCGGCCGCGGCGCCCGCCAGCATCCGCCCGGACACCTCCGCCGGGTCGACCAGGGCGGACTCCGGTCGCAAGTCCGGCGGCGCGCGCACGACGCGGACGTCGGACGGCGACAGGCCGACGCCGGGCGCGAGCGCGTGGGCCGCGACGAGCACCGGCACGGAGTCGGGCGCCGGTCTCAGCGCGAGGGCCGCCGCGAGCAGGACGAGCGCCGTCGCGACGACGCGGCGCAGGGTGAACGCGCGGAGCAGCGCGTCGAACAGGCCGCGCAGGCGCGGCGACAGCGGTGTGGGCATCGAAAGCTCCCCAGGTCGAGATATCGGACGACTCGACGTTAGGGCGGGGAGCGGGTCCGCGGAACCCGGTGTGCCGGAGCTGTGGACAGTTCGCGGCTATGTGGACAAGTCCGGCTCAGGACGCCTTGGCCGAGGTCGAGGTCGACGTCGAGCTTGGCGTCGAGGTCGTGGCGGACTCCGACTTCTTCGGCGCGGCCGACTTCTCCGTGGTGCCGCTGGATTTCTCCGTGGCGCCGCTGGACGTCTCCGTGGACTTCGCGGTCGTCGAGGACTCCATGCTCGTCGCGTCCGCCTTGACCTTCTCGCCCGGGCGGGAGTCGTTGCGGTAGAAGCCGCTGCCCTTGAACACCACGCCGACCGAGCCGTACAGCTTGCGCAGTCTGCCGGTGCACTCCGGGCACTCGGACAGCGACGCGTCGGAGAACGCCTGCACCGCTTCGAAGCGGTGCTCGCAAGCCGTACAGGCGTACTGGTACGTGGGCACGAATAGCTCCCTTTCGAAGCCTGGCACTCGGTCGACCAGAGTGCTAACCCAATTCTGACCAACGCGCGCGCCGAGCGCAAACACCGAGGGCAAAACTCACATCACGGCAGCCGCAACAGGCCCCGACCGGGCGTCAGCACCCCGGTCACCCGCACGTCGTGTGGCTCCGAGGGCAGCAGGTCGAACAACTCTGGATCGCGCACGACCGCGACCAGCGGGGTGTCTGGCGCGGCCATGGACAGCGACCGGTCGTAGTAGCCCGCGCCGCGCCCCAGTCGCACGCCGGACCGGTCGACGGCAAGCGCGGGCACCAGCACGACGTCGGCGATCCGCAGCGCGGCCTGGCCCAACCGCTCGCCGATCGGCTGGCGCAGTCCGAACGGTCCCGGCCGCAGGTACTCGCGCCCGTCGTACCACGCCCAGTCGAGCGGCCCGGCGCCCGCGACGATCGGCAGCAGGACGCGCACCCCATGGTCGGCGACCTCGTCGAGCATCTGCACCGACCCCGGCTCCGACCCGATCGGCACGTACGCGCACAGCGTCTGCCCGCGACGCACCACCCGGCCGCTGGTCAACAGCGCCGTGAGCTGCATCGCCTCGGCGAATCGGACGCTCGCGGGCACTCGGCGCCGCTCCGCGAGCAGCGCCCTGCGCCACTGGTCCTTGGTCCACGCGCGAGTCGCATCGAGATCACTCCCAGGCCCGGCCACATGACGAGGTTAGGCTGACTGTCCATGAGCGTGTCGACCGCATTCACCACCGCCATCGTCCCCGCAGCGGGCCTCGGCACCCGGTTCCTGCCCACGACCAAGGCCGTGCCGAAGGAACTGCTGCCTGTCGTGGACACACCGGGCATCGAGTACGTCGCCGCCGAGGCCGCCGAGGCCGGGGCGACCCGCCTGATCATCGTCACCTCGCCCGGCAAGAACGCGGTCGCGGAGTACTTCCGCCCGCAGCCCGAACTGGAGCGGACCCTCGCCGACCGCGGCAAGACCCACCTGCTCGACAAGGTCCGGCGGGCGCCCGGCCTGCTGTCGGTCGAGACCGCGATCCAGGAGCAGGCACTCGGCCTCGGGCACGCCGTGGGCTGCGCGGAGGGCAACCTGCGCGGCGACGACGAGGCCGTGGCGGTGCTGCTGCCCGACGACCTCGTCCTGCCCAACGGCGTGCTGACCCGGATGTCCGCCGTCCGCGCCGAGTTCGGCGGCACGGTGCTCTGCGCGTTCGACATCCCGCGCGAGCAGATCTCCGCCTACGGCGTGTTCGACGTCGAGGACACCGACGACGCCGACGTCAAGAAAGTCAACGGCATGGTGGAGAAGCCGCCCGCCGACCAGGCCCCGTCCACCTTCGCCGCGGCGGGCCGCTACCTGCTCGATCGGGCGATCTTCGACGCGCTCAAGCGGATCACCCCCGGCGCGGGCGGCGAGCTGCAACTCACCGATGCCATCGCCCTGCTCATCGCCGAGGGCCACCCGGTGCACGTTGTCGTCCACCGCGGCGAACGGCACGACCTGGGAAATCCTGGCGGTTTCCTGCGTGCCGCCGTGGACTTTGCCCTCGATCATCCTGAGTATGGGCCTGACCTGCACACGTGGCTGCGGGCCCGGATCGGCACCGCGTGAGCCCCGCGCGACCGGCGCGCGAATGACAAGGTAACCGGATGAGGTCTGTCGACGAGCAACTCGCCAGGGCACTGGCGGCCGCGGTCCGGCCCGCCCCCGTGCGGGTCGCCATCTCCGAGGCGCAGGGTCTGCTGTGCGCCGAGGAGGTCGTGGCCGAGCGCGCGCTGCCCGGGTTCGACCAGGCGGCGGTCGACGGCTACGCCGTGCGCAGCGTCGACACGCAGGCCGCGGGCGAGGAGCCGGTGCTGCTGCCGGTCGTCGGCGAGATCGCGTCCGGCTCCCGCCAGCCGCGCAGGCTGCAACCGGGGCAGGCGGTGCGCATCGCGACCGGCGCGCCGCTGCCTACCCTCGCCGACGCGGTGCTGCCCACCGGCTACACCGACGGCCACCACGCCCGGGTCACCGTGCACCAACCGGTGCCGTCGGCCGCGTTCGTGCGCCGGACCGGCGAGGACGTGCAGACCGGCGACGTGGCCGTGCGGCGCGGCTCGGTGATCGGCTCGGCGCAGGTCGGGCTGCTCGCCGCGGTCGGCAGGTCCAAGGTGCTGGTCTACCCACGGCCACGGGTCTCGATCATCTCCCTCGGCGACGAACTGGTCGACATCGACCGCACCCCCGGCCAGGGCCAGGTCTACGACGTCAACTCCTACGCCCTGGCCGCCGCCGCGCGCGACGCGGGCGCCGAGGTGAACCGCGTCGGCATCGTGCCGAGCGAGGTCAAACGCTTGCGCGAGGTGGTGGAGAGCAGGCTGCTGCTCTCCGAGATCGTGGTGATCGCGGGCGGCGTCGGCGGCGAGCTGGCCGACGAGGTGCGCAGCGCGATCGCCGACCTCGGCGACGTCGACATGACCCGGGTCGCCATGCACCCCGGCTCGGTCCAGGGGTTCGGCAGGCTCGGGGCCGACGCGGTACCGACGTTCCTGCTGCCCGGCAACCCGATGAGCGCGCTGGTGGTGTTCGAGGTCATGGTGCGCCCGCTCATCCGCGCCGCCCAGGGCAAGCGCAACCCGCACCGCCGCGTGGTCACCGCGCGGCTGCTCTCGCCTGTCACCTCGACCAAGGACCGGCGCGGGTTCCTCCGCGGCCAACTCCTGCGCGACGAGGCGAACGGCGAGTACCTGGTGCAGCCGCTCGGCCTGTCCGGCTCGCACCTGCTCTCGTCGCTGGCCGAGGCCAACTGCCTCCTGCTCATCGGCGAGGAGACGACCGAGGTGCCGGTCGGCGAGGAAGTACAGGTCAGCTTCCTCGCCCAGCGTGGCTAGCGGCGGGCCCGCGGGCAGACACCCCGGCTGGCCCGCCCGGCTCGGGCCGCTGCGGGTCGCCGCCGGGACGGTCGAGTTGCGGCGCCCCCGTCTGCTCGACGGCGGCGCGTGGAGCCGCATCCGGCTGCGGGATCGGCCGCACCTGGAGAACTGGGAGCCCTCCGCGCCCGGTCCCTGGACCGACCGCAACGCGTCCCTCGCATGGCCGGCGCAGTGGTCGACGCTGCGCGCGCTGGCCCGGCGGGGGATGACGCTGCCGTTCGTGATCACCGTCGACGGCCGGTTCGCGGGCCAGATCACCGTCGGCAACATCGTCCGCGGCTCGCTGTGCTCGGCGTGGGTCGGCTACTGGGTCGCCGGGCACGCGGTCGGCGGCGGGGTGGCCACCGCGGCTGTCGCGCTGACCGTCGACCACTGCTTCGCCTCGGCCGGGCTGCACCGGGTGGAGGCCACCGTCCGGCCGGAGAACCTCGCCAGCCTGCGCGTGCTCGGCAAACTCGGCTTCCGCGAGGAAGGCGTGTTCCGCCGCTACCTCGACGTCGCGGGCGACTGGCGCGATCACCTGTGCCTCGCACTGACCACAGAGGACATTCCGGCTGGCCTCGTCTCGCGACTGCTCGCCGAGGGCAAAGCCAGCCTGCCGTAAGGGTTTCCGGTAGCGCCGCGTATTTGTTCGATCACACCCGTTACGAAGAACGGTCGACGGACGAACTACCCGAACGGGTGAGCGCAGTCGGCGCGCCTCCGCCACGGGTGTGACTGTTGTGACTAACGTGGCGAACGCAGGTCGCGTGTGGGAAACGTCAGGGGGAGGTGCCGGGACATGCCGAGCTCATTGATCGTGGTCGCACTAGTGGTGGCATGGCTCGTCGTCCTCGTCCCGATGGTCGTGCGCAGGCGCCAGGAAATCGCCCGGACGGCCGACTCCACGCTGGCCGCGCGCGTCGTGCGCAGCGGCGACAGCCACGACCACGAGGACACCGACCTCCACCACGAGGCCGACGACGCCCGAGAGGACTTCGCCATGCGCGACGCCGACGGTGTGGCCGACGAACTCGAAGACGATCACCAGCTCGCCGACGACACCGACGAACCACTCGTCGAGCGCCGCTACCGCCCCGGCCGCGGCGGATTCGACCCCGACGCCGCCGCCCGCGCCGCCCGCGCCAAATACACTTTCCGCCAACGCGTCGTACTGCTGATGATCCTCGCCGCCGTCGCGACAGCGGTCACCGCGGCCATCGCCGTGCCCGCGGTCTGGTGGGCCCACGGCGCCATCGACATCGGCCTCGTCGGCTACCTCACGTACCTGCGCAGGCAAGTGCGCATCGAGGAGGAGATCCGGCAACGCAGGCTCGCCCGCATGTCCACCGCCCGACGCTCCCACGCCCGCCCGGTCGAACACCCCTACGCCGAGGAAGAAGTGCCCACGGCCCGCGTCACCGCGCCGCCGAGAGTGGCTCACCCCGGCGCCGTGGTGGTCGACATAGACGACGAAGACCCCTGGTTCGACGAACTCGGCGACCCGGGAAACCTGCCGTACCGGCAGGCCGTGGGGGAGTAGCCCCCGGCTCACCGGGTGGTGATGGCCGCTGATAAGCTTCGCCAGCACCACATCGGGGCTGTAGCGCAGTTGGTAGCGCACCTCGTTCGCATCGAGGGGGTCAGGGGTTCGAATCCCCTCAGCTCCACGTTAGAAGGCTTACTAGAACACTGGGCCAAATCCATGCCAGTGAGTAGGCCGGAGATCTCGTAGTACGAAGCAGGGCCACTCCCGGAAACCGGGGTGGCCCTGCTGTCGTCTTGAGGTTCGGTTGTCGACGTTCCTGGGTCTGGCTTGTCGCCTGCGGACTCCGTCTCGTGATGGCCCTTCTGGATGGCGTGAAGCTGGGCGAACGGCTGACGCAGCTCGTGATCGGCGATGCGGTCGTTCTCCACGTACAGGCCGTGGAAGAGGGCTTGGTTGAGCAGGCGTCGCTGCTCGTCGTCACATCGGCGGTAGAGGGCCTGTGGATCTTCCAGAAGCGTGAGGCACAGCTCGACAAGGTGCGCGGCGACGGAGATGTCTTCGCTGGTCTCGGTCAGCCGTTCGGTGAGGTGCTGGCGCTGCTGCTCGATGTCGTGAAGCTTCCGCTTGATCTTGGCTTTGGCGCTGGGTGGCATCTCATCAGTACCGAGGTCAAGCAAGTTGTCTTCCCGAACGTACCGGCGTGCCGACGAGCGCGCTGCGGTACTACGACGAACTCGGCTTGGTGCGGCCGACGGCGCGGGTGGCGGGACGACGGCGTTATGCCGCGTCGGCCGTCACGGACGTCAGCGTGATCCGCTTCTTCCGCGAGATCGGATTCTCGCTGGCGGAGATCGGCCGCTTCCTCGCGGGCGAGCGGCAAGACCGACGGGGAATGATCGATCATAAGCTGGCCGAACTGACCGAGCAGCAACACCGTATCGAGGTGGCCCGCGCCGCACTCGAACACGGCAGGCAATGCCCGGCCGGCGAGCCCATGAAATGCTCCCGATTCCGGGCGATCATCGAAGGGCGACAGCGCGGCCGCTCAGTGGAAGAAAGCCACGCGCGAGCGCACTGACAGACCCCTCACCGATCCGAACGCGAACCTACGGAAACACCGTTCATGAGATAGACCCCGGCACGCCGCTGAAGACCTGGCGGAATTTGACCTGTGCGGGCGGGAGTCGTGGGTTGGTCGAGTTGGTTTCCTGTTGTTGGTGCCCTGGGTTTCGTCTCAGATCGGGACCCGTTGCCGTCGACGACGAGGCTGATCAGGTTCTCCAGGTTGCGGAGTTGAGCGGTGAGCTGCTGGTGAAGGGGGCTTCGTCACCTTACGACCGTGTCGGTGCGTCACCCCGCGTCGACGTCAGCCACGCCAGGTCGGTCACGGCCTGGTGCCGCGCGTTCGTCGCGCGAGTGTGCAGCGCGTCGGTCTTCGTCAGCACCAGAGTGAATGGCCGCCCCTGCCGCCTGGTCTGGTGTCGCACCGGCAGCCCCGCCGAGTCGATCTGGGCGTGCACATGTCTGCGCCCGTGCCGCCAGCGGCCACGCGAAGATCTGCCGTGACCGTGAGCCGAGAAACGTCCCCAACGTGTCGCAGAGGCCGCATCCGCACCCGGTCCATTCGATCGACCAGTCGTCTTCGTCGCGCAGCGGCCGCGCGATGATCGCGCCGAGTCGCTCCGCGCAGTCCCGCGCGACCGCGCCGAGCCCCGCCGCGCGCCGCGCGCCCGCCAGACGCAGCGCAGGCATCAGGCACTCCAGTACGTTGTTCCCGCACCCGCGCAGCCCTCCCGTGATCTCGTCGCACAGCTTGTCATCGGCCGCCTCCAGCAGCCGCACCAATGGCGAGCTCAGCATCTCCAATTGCGGTTGGCGGACTTCGGATCGCAGGGTGGTAGTCCAGAGCCGGAGCTGGCCACCCACCCAGTGCCAGGCTCGGGCGGCCAATAGCCGTGCCACCTCCGGCCTCCCAGCGGTACGCAGCGCCGCGCACAACTCCGGCAGGCCGTCGTCGATCCACTCGGACAGCTCGGGTCCGAAGCGGTGCGCCTGCCCGAACCACCCGTCGACAACATCCCGTGTCCAGTCCTCGCCGTACCGCCCGGCCGCTGCCGCCAGTCTGTCCGCATGGTCCAGCGTGACCGTCGCCACGCGGAACGGCTCCAGCAGCATCGCCGCCGTCCCAGCGGAGCCCAGGCCCTCCGCCACGTCCAGGGTCGCACTGAACAGCCCCGCCTGTGCACCGATCTTCTTCCAGAACGGCGCGAGCGACTGCGCCGCGGCACGTGCGCCCGCCAGGTCTCCGGCGTCGATGCGGTCGCGCAGATCGTGGAGAGCCCAGTGCGATCCGGCCTCGGCACGTGCGGCGAATGCCCTGTCCCGCGGCCACACGACAACCGCGGCCCGCCGGTACCACCGATCCAGCGTGTTTCCGTAGTTGCCCATGTAGCCCTCGTACTCGGACTGGTAGGGCGCCAGGCGCACGCTCGGGGTGGCGGCACACACCTCGTGGTCGGGGAGGTGCAGCGAGATCGGCTCGCCGCCGGTGCCGTCCGGGCTGGTCCACCAGCCGAGGGTGACCTCGTCGTCGATCAGCTCAGTGAGCTGGTAGTCGTCGGGGTCCGCACTCGGGTCGCGGCAGTCCTCGTCCTCGTCGTATCCGTTGTTGTCCCAAGGGTCGCCGTCGGACGGCAGGGCGTCCCAGGTCTCCTTCACCTCGGCGAGGGCCAGCACTGTCTCGCACCCGGCCTGCTCCGCAGCGGCGCGCACCAGCGCGGCCCGCTCCGCGTCGGCACCCTTGAGCAGGCGCCAGTTCAGGCCCCGCTGGGTGTACTCGTGGTCGAGCAGGAAGACCAGCCGGTTCGGCAGGCCGAGGTCCCGGCCCCCGTATCGCGGGGTGGCAGGCGTCCCGAAGTGCTCGGTCAGACACTGCGCCAGCTCGGTTGCCGGGCCGGCCTCCAGAGCCGAGGCCGCAGTGCAGGCGAGCAGATTGAACGTGAGCGTCACCCGGTACCCGGACCTGACCGGCGTGACCTGATGACGACAGTCGGCGTAGAACGCGACGAAGGTCAGGTCCTCTTTCGACGCCCGGTAGGCGGTGCTCTCCCCGGCGTGGTCGATGACCAGTTCACCGCCGGTGTGCGCCGAAGGCAGTGACACCACCAGCGTGCCCACCATCGCGTCGTCCTTCGCCGAGTCCTGGTGCGGAAGGAAGAACTGGTCCTTGCCGTATACCAGCATCGAGTGCGGCTCGGCCCGCAGGCGGGTGGTCTGCGGGAGTCCGAGCTCGCCACGAAAGTGCTCCAACGCGCCGTTCATCAGCGTCGTCCAGTTGGGTCCGCCGAGCGTGATCTGATCTGGAGTGAGCTCCCACGTGTCGCGGACGTTGGTGTCGGTCAGCGTCCGCTCCCCTCGCCCGAACCTCGCGGACCTCGCCACCGCGATCAGCTTCTTCGCCAGGGGGGCGCGGACCGGAAGGCTCACTGGTCCGACACCGGCGACCTCAAGCTGGAGCAATCGGGCCGGTGCCAGCAGATGAGCACTGAACGATCCGGCAGGCTCGGAGTCGCCGAGTAGCCGCGCCAGCCGTTCTCGCGCCGTCGTCGCCATGTGTTCTCACTCGCGTTCGCCAGGTTGCGCTTCCGCGGCCAGACTGTAGTGGCGGGCGACAGGAGGCACCGGGCCCGCGCCCTGGCAGGTCGGGTCAGCCACGCACCACGCTGGCGGATGTCGTGTTCGGTTGGGGCGGCGGCAAAGTATCGTTGGCGTGATGACTACGCAAGATGTCGATCGCTCCGCATGTGACGACACCGCGGTCGATGATCTGATCGCCCGCGCCGGGGACCTCAAGGTCGAACTGGTGGCGTTCGCCCAGAGTCCTCGATTCGCGAGGGTGCTGGACGCGCTGCTGTTCGATGCCGCCGGTCGCCACGGCCGTCTGGACGAGGCCACGGCCGTACTCACCGTTGACCACTTCGCGTTGCAACACCGCCGCTCCGACGGGCGCACCGTCGTCGAGCGGTTTGTCTCGCAGCGGCGTCCGGCGCTATCGGATGTCGAGAAAGAGATGATGCTCGGGTGGCGCGATGTCGTCGAGGGGTGCTTCGAGTTCCGCCGCTTCGACGGCGATGCCATCGAGCTCCACAATCTCATTGACGATCTCGTCTACCGCGTCTACTCCACTATGGGCCGCGGGGTGTTCGCCACGCTGCGCAAGGGGATGTTCGTCGTAGGCCGGATAGTGCCGGTCCACCCGGCGACCGATGCCTGGCTGGTCAGCGGGCATTTCGCCGCGTTCCCCGAATCCGCTCGGCGCAAGGTCGCCGAAACCGCCGCCCGGCAGATTGTCGCTCACCCGGAACTGTTGCGTCGCAACCCGGTCACGCTCCAGGCGGGCTGGGAGACGCAGGCCGAGCATCGTGCGGCATTCATTGCTCAGGTCGGCTCAGACCTCGTGGTGCTGCCCCCGGACGAGGCGCAGGAGACGTTGCGGGAGCACTACCGCCGCCTCCGGGACATCGCGGCGGCACGTCTCGACGGAAAGGCAGCCAAGAGTCCCGAGACCGCCGGTCCGACACCCGGGGACATGGGCCGATTGGCCGACGACCTGCTGGATGCCGACAGCATCGCGGTGATTTACGACGAGGTCGAAGGACTCTGTTACTACCGCGACTTCGGTCACCTCGATGCTCTCTTCGCCGACCCCGCACTGGTTCGTGACCGAACCCGCCTTGCCCAGTTGCGCGAGTACCTCGACGACGAGTCGGTCTCGCCGCTGGCGATCCGCCGCCTGGTACAGCGTCACCCCGACGGCGCCGACCCGGTCTTTCGCGCACTTCTGCGCAAGCCCGGGTTCTTGTGGTCGCGCGACGGGGAGAAACTGCTCCGTCGCCGCAAGAAGCCCTACTTCGACCGCGAACCGGTGCCCAGTGTCTCGATCATCGGCGAACGCCTTGGCGAACTTCTCCGCACCACCCGGTAAAGCGGAACCGCTCTTCGTTCTCCCGCGGCTGCGTCCGAAGCGGTGGGCGGGCATTCGGGTTTCCTGGGGCGGTTTGGGAGTGTGGGGGGTGCGGCTCTAATGTGGGAGGGGATAAATGGCCACATGGGGTTCAAGGAGGTGTCTAATGGCTCAGAAGACCATCGTTCAGCTCTTCGACGACCTCGACGGGTCGACCGGCGACGACATTCGCTCGGTCGAGTTCAGTCTGGACGGCGTGCACTACGAGATCGACCTGAACGGCGCCAATGCCAATCGGCTGCGCGACGAGCTGACCGAGTTCGTCGAAGCGGCGCGGCGCACCGGCGGGCGGATCAAGCGGGTCGGCGTTGTGGCCCAAGTGGCCAAGCCCGCTGTCAGCGAGGGGCGCGGCAAGGAGCAGACGAAGGCCATTCGCGATTGGGCGAAGCAGAACGGGCACGACATCTCCGAGCGCGGACGCATCCCCGCGGCGATCGTGGACGCCTTCGAGGACGCCCACGCGAGCAAGAGCAAGACCAACGGGAAGCCGAAGACGGCCTCGTTTTCGGGCTGACCCATTCTTCGCCTCGACGTCGGCCCGGCCGACGTCGAATCCGATCGGCCCGCAATGAACGCGGGGAGCGGCCCAAACGCGCGAATGGCTTCCGCGGCGCCGACCAGGACGCCGCGGAAGCCATTCCGCGACCACGGGACTACTGCTTGTTCTGCGCCGCCACCTTGGCGCGGACCTCGTCCATGTCCGCCGCCTGGACCTGGGTGATCAGATCATCCAACGCCGCGGCCGGCAGCGCGCCGGGCTGTGAATACAGCACCACGCCCTCGCGCACGGCCATCACGGTCGGGATGGACGAGATCCCGAACGCCTGCGCCAACTGCTGCTGCGCCTCCGTGTCGACCTTGGCGAACACGACCTCGCCGTGCTTCTCCGACGCCTTCTCGAAGGTCGGCGCGAACTGCCTGCACGGACCGCACCACGCCGCCCAGAAATCGACGATAACGGTGCCGCCTCCGTTCACGACCTCGTCGAAGTTCTCGGTGGTCAGCTCGACCGTCGCCACGTGGCCTCCTCAGTCCGGGGCATGCGCTGTCGAGCGATGCAACGAACGGGCCGCGGCAAACATTCCACGGCAGGAAGATGTGTCCCGGTGTGGCCGGTCGGTGCGCCCCAACCGGGGCCACACCGGGACACGCCCTGCACGGTGGCCACACTCGACGAGCGGGCGACCGGATACCCGCGAGGGTACGAACGGCAACGTTGCAGTCACGTTGCAGCCTTGCTCCATCGGCGATTCGGCCGCATCATCAACGGTGATGACCGATCCGGTTGAGTACGCGCGACTGATGCAGCGCGTACACGAGGCCGTGCTCAGCGGTGACCCGGCCCCCGCCGCGCCGCGCGCTGTCATTTCCGAGTCGTGGCGCCGCTCCCTCGCGGGCGGGGTCGACCCGGACGCGAATCTCCCGCCCGTCGTCTACGCCGAGGCCGACCTCGTCGAGATCCGCCGCGCCCACCCGCTCGCCCAGGTGCTGCCGCTGCTGCGGTCCACACTGGTCAGCATCGCCGACGAAGCCATGCACCTGATGATCGTCACCGACGCCGACGGGCACATCCTGTGGCGCGAAGGCCAGGTCGACGTGTGCCTGCTGGCCGACCGGGTGCGGCTGTCGGAGGGCACCCGGTGGAGCGAGGACGCCATCGGCACCAACGCCATGGGCACCACCCTCGCGCTCGACAAGCCGGTGCAGATCCACTCCGCCGAGCACCTGGTGCGGGCCTACCACGCCTGGACGTGCGCGGCGGCGCCCGTGCACGACCCCGACACGGGCGCCATGTTCGGCGCGATCGACGTCACCGGCCCGATGCGCACCCGCCACCCGGCGACCCTCGCGCTGGTCACCGCGGCCGCGCAGCTCGCCGAAGGCCAGTTGCGGCTGCGCATGACCGCGCGCGACGAACAGTTGCGCCAGCGCAACCTGCCGCACCTGCGCGGCCTGCGCGGCGCCGCGGGTGCCCTGCTGAGCGCGTCCGGCCGGGTCATCGCCGCCGACTCCTGCGGTCCGCTGCCCGCGCGGCTGGACGTCTCCGGCGGTCCACTGTCCCTTCCAGACGGTCGGGACGCGGTGATCGAACCGCTCGCCGAGGGCTATCTGCTGCGCACGACGGAGCCGCCGCGGCGGTCCCGGCGGCCGCGGCTGGCGCTGGCGTTCCTCGGCGCCACCCACCCGGTGGCCACTGTGGACGGACGCGACCAGCCGCTGACGCCGCGGCACGCCGAGATCCTGACGCTGTTCGCGCTGCACCCCGCCGGGCTGACCGCCGAGCAACTCGCCCTCGGCCTCTACGGCGACGCGGGCAACCCGGTGACCGCCCGCGCCGAGGTGCACCGGCTGCGGCTCACCCTCGGCGACCGCGTGGTGCTGACCAGGCCCTACCGGCTGGCCGCCGACGTGTCCGCCGACTTCCTGCTGGTGCCCGAGCTGCTGCGCGCGGGCAAGCTGCGCGAGGTCGCGGAGGCGGGGCCGCTGCTGCCGCGCTCGGACGCGCCGTCGGTGCGCGAACACCGCGAGGACCTGGTCGCCGCGGCCCGCCGAGCCATCCTCGACGGCGGCGACGCGGACGACCTGTGGACCTTCGCCCAGGGCCCGAACGGTGCGGACGACCTTGAGGTGCACGAGACCCTCGTCGGCCTGCTGCCCCGCGCGGACGCCCGGCTCCCGATGGCCCAGACCCGGCTCGCCCGTCTGGCCGCTGGTTAGGTCGCCACGCTGCGTTCCCCCAGGCGGTGGCTGATGCCGGTGCGTGCCCGGTCGTAGGCGGTGTCCTCGCTGGTCAGCACGGCCTGGGCGTTGGCGGCCCTGACGAGCGCGTCCAACTCGAACGCGAGCTGTCCGGCGTCGGTGTCGGCGGGCAGCTCACCCAGCTCGACGGCGTCGGTGATCAGGGATTCCATCAGTGCGACCCAGCCCTGGCGGCGCAACAGCACCGCGTCGTGCACGCGGCCCTCGCGGGCGTCGAACTCGGCGGTGACGGCGGCGAAGAAGCAGCCGCCCGGGAACACGCGGGCGCGGGAGTAGTCCAGCCAGCGCTCGCACAGCGCGGTCAGCCGGGGCAGCCCGCGTTCGGCCGCCAGCGCCGGGTCGACGACCCACTCGACGAAGATCCCCTCGGCGTAGCCGATCGTGGCGAGCTGCAAGTCTTCCTTGGAGCCGAAATGCGCGAAGATCCCGCTCTTGCTCAGCGCCAGCTCGGTCGCCAGCCGCCCGATCGTCAGCCCGTCGAGGCCCTCGACGGAGGCGATCTCGGCGGCGCGGCGCAGCGTCGTGCGCCGCGTCTCGGCGCCGCGGGCGAGTCGACCGTCCATGGCGGCCAATCTAGACGAACGATCGGTCATCTGGAACTATTTGACCGATCGTTCGTACTTTTATGGAGAGGGCTCATGGACATCAGGGAATTGGACCGGCGCGCGATCGAGTCGACCGGGTCGATCATCGACGGGCTAGATGACGCGCAACTCGACGCGCCGACGCCGTGCACCGAGTGGACGGTGCGGGGCGTCATCCAGCACATGGTCGAGAACAACCACCGCACGGTCGACAAGCTCGCCGGGCGCCCCGAGACCCCGGTCGCGCCGGGGCTCGACCCGCGCGCGGACTACCGGGAGTCGGCCGCCGTCTTCACCGCCGCGTTCGCCGACGGCACCGCGCTCGCCGTGCCGTACGAGATGGCGCTGGGCACCTTCACCGGGGCGGTCGCGCTCGGCATCCACTTCACCGACGTCCTGGTGCACGGCTGGGACATCGGCACGGCCGTGGGCATCGATGTCCTGATCGAGGACGACCTCGCCGAGGCGGCGCTGGCGATGGTGGCCATGTTCCCGGACTCCCCGAACATCTGGGGTCCGAACGGCGTGTTCGCCGACCGGCTGCCGGTCGCGGACGACGCGCCCGCGCACGAGCGGCTGCTCGCGCTGACCGGCCGCTCGGCCGTCTGGTCGGCGCTCTAGCGATAGGTGGTCACGGTGACCGACCCGGTCACCGTGACCGGCGCGGGCAGGGCGGCGATGCGTGCGCCAACGCTGTCGGCGGTGCGGTGGAAAGCGTTGGGGCCCATGCCGACCAGGGCCGCGACGGCGGCGTGCGGCAGGGTCATGGTGAACTCGCAGTCGTCCCGGCGCACCGGGGTGAAGTGCGGGGCGAGCTTGGCGTCGATCCGCTCCGCCTTGTCCTTCTCGACGGCCAACAAGTCCAATGTGGACACCAGTTCGGCCAGATGCCGGTCGGTCGGGGCGACCACGAGCAGCGTGCCATCGGGGTGCAGCGCCCGGCGCAGCGCGGCCGGATTGCGCGGGGCGAACACGGTGAGCGCCAGGCCCGTCGAGCCCGGCCGCACCGGCAGCGGCTGCCAGGCGTCGCACACGGCGGCGCCGAGGCGCGGGTGCGCCCGGGCCGCCCGGCGCATCGCGTGCTTGGACGCGTCGACCGCGAGGCCGACCCGGTCGGGCAGGGCGTCGAGCACCGCGGCCAGGTAGTGCCCGACCCCGGCGCCGACATCGATCACGCAGCCCGGCCCGGGGAGGGCCGCGTCAACGAGCGCGCGCACGATCGGCGCGTAGTGGCCCGCGCCGAGGAACGCGGCGCGGGCCTCGACCATCGCGGGCGTGTCGCCGGTGAAGGTGGCGCTGCCGCGCAGCAGGCTGACGTACCCCTGCCGCGCGACGTCGAACGTGTGCCGGTTGGCGCAGCGCAGCGCGCCGCCGTCGACGGTCAGGTCGGCCGCGCACTGCGGGCAGGCCAGGTAGGGCACGACGTCGGCGAGCAAGTCACTTCCGCAGGTCGGTGAGGGCGTCGGCGATGGCGCGGTGGAAAGTCGGGTAGGCGAAGATCATCCGGCGCAGGTCGTCCACCGGAACCTCGGCGTGCACGGCCAGGGTCAGCGCGCCGAGCACCTCGCCGCCCGCGGGCCCGGCCGACGTCGCGCCGACGAGCACCCCGCGATCGACGTCCTCGACCAGTTTGATCAGGCCCTCGTTGCCCGCCTTGTGGATCCAGCCGCGCGCCGACGACGCGATCTGCGCCATGCCGGTACGCACGGTCAGCCCCGCTTCGCGCGCGGCGGCCTCGGACAGGCCGACCGACCCGACCTCCGGGTCGGTGAACGTCACGCGGGGTACGGCGCGGTAGTCGGCGCCCGGCGAGTCCTCACCGAGGATGTCGGCGGCCGCGATCTCGGCCTGGTACATGGACATGTGCGTGAACGCGCCCTTGCCGGTGACATCGCCGATCGCCCACACGCCTGCTGCCGCACGCAGGTGCTCGTCCACCTCGATGCCCTTGGCCGACTCGTCCAGCCTGACCGCGCCGACGCCCAGCGCGGCCAGGTCGGTGCGGCGCCCGGCGGCGACCAGCAACCGGTGCGCGGAGACCGGCTCGGCGCCGTCGAACTCCAGGGTGAACCGCTGGCCGTCGTGGCTCGCGGCGGTGATCTTGGCGCCGGTGCGGACCAGGATGTGCTCGGCCGCGAACCGCTCGGCCAGCAGCGCGCCCGCCTCCGGCTCGTCGAGCGCGAGCAGCCTGTCCTGCGCCTCCACGAGCGTGACCTTGGCACCGAACCGGGCGAAGACCTGCGCGAACTCGCAGCCGACCGGGCCGCCGCCGATCACGATCAGCGAGTCGGGCACCACCTCGACAGCGACCGCGTCCCGGTTGGTCCAATGTGGAGTGTCGGCCAGGCCGGGGACCGGTGGCACCGCCGGATCGGTGCCCGGGTTGAGCACGATCCCGCGCCGCGCCCGGACCGTGCGCTCGCCGTCCGGGCCGGACACCGTCAGCTCACCCGGGCCGGTGATCCGCGCGCGGCCGCGCACGAACGTCACCCCCGCCGCCACGAGCCGGTCGACGGCGACGGTGTCGTCCCAGTCGTCGGTGGCCTCGGCCCGGACCCGCGCGGCGACCGGCGCCCAGTCGGGCCGCACCTCAACCGACCCGGCCAGCTCGCTCACCCGGTGCGCCTCGGCGAGCGCGTCGGCCGCGCGGATCATCATCTTCGTCGGCACACAAGCGAAGTAGGGGCATTCGCCGCCGACGAGTCGGGATTCGATGCCCGCCACCGACAGCCCGCCCCGGGCAAGTCGGGTGGCCACGGCCTCCCCGCCCGGGCCGAGCCCGACTACCGCGATGTCGACGGTCAGCGTGTCGCCTGTCAAGGTCATCAGCTCCTCGAAGCGGTCTCGGTGACCACCTCAGCACGGCGTGGCCGCGCGTGCAGCGCCAACACCGCCAGCAGCACCAGCCCGGCCAGGACGTAGGCGTTGCCGAGCACGGCGTCCAGCGGCGTCCACCGCAGCTCCGCCTTGGCGCCGCTGGGCACCAGCCGGAACTGCCAGCCCGCGAAGGCCACCGCGAGCGCGGCGAGCGCGACCCGGGGCCCGGTGCTCGCGCGGCCCAGCAGGAACGCGGCCAGCGGCACCACCCACACCCAGTGGTGCGTCCACGACACCGGGCACACCAGCAGCCCGGCGACCGCGGTGACCAGCACCGCGCCCAGGTGGTCACCGCGGGCGTCGAGCGCGCGCACGGCAGGCGCGGCGAACGCCAGGCAGGCCACCGCGAGCACGGCGAACAGCGCGAACGCCGTGGCGCCCTCGGCGGTGACGCGCTGCACGAGCCCGTTGAGCGACTGGTTGCCGATCCACGAGTTCGTGGTGGCGTCGTTGCCGTCGATCAGGGCCTCGGTCCAGAACCGGACCGTGTCCCCGGGCAGCACGGCGGCGGCGAGCAGATGCAGCCCGGCGAACGTGCCGAGCGCGCGGCGGGCGTCGGCCCAGCGCCGGGTGAGCACCAGGTGCGCCACGAAGATCAGCGGGGTCAGCTTGATCGCCGCCGCGACCCCGATCAGCACACCGGACGCGCGTGAGCCGCGCAGGCGCAGCAGGTCGGCGACGATCAGCGCCATCAGCAGCAGGTTGACCTGGCCCAGCGCGAGCGAGCGCCACACCGGCTCCAGGGCCAGCGTGCCCAGCAGCGCCACGCCGAACGGCCAGCCGTGGGCCAGCGCGCGTGGCAGACAGGTGCGCAGCACCAGGCCGAGTGCCAGCGCGGAGGCCGCCGCGAGCAGGCCCCACCCGAGTTGCGGCGGCACGGCGGCCAGCGGCACGAACACCACCGCCGCGATCGGCGGGTAGGTGAACGGCAGCGGCGGCGCCCACGACGCCCCGGTGGTCAGCGGCGCGTACAGGGAGTCGCCGTGCAGCAGGGTGAGCGCGCCAGCCCGGTAGACCGAGCTGTCGACCCCCAGCCCGAGGCCCGCCATCCACCACACGACGGCCGTCCCGACGAACCCCGTGGCCAGCCAGATCACCGCGACAGGCACCCGTCGCAGGATGCCCACATCCCCCATGGGGTCACCCTATCGGCGCGGCATGGTCCGGGATGGACCCTGGCCGGGTCAGCGGACCTTGCGGGTCTCGTGCCGGTCCTTGATCTCCAGGTTCAGGAACGCGCCGAGGCTGTCGGCCGACATCAGGCGCCAGTAGAGCCGCTTGGGCACGTCGATGTACTGGTACACCCCGCCGTTGCGGAACTCGACCTCCAGCGTCCCGGTCATCCCGTCGTACCCGACCGAGGCGATGCTGGCGGACTCCACCGGCCGACGCTCCATCGCGCTCCCGAGTCTCGGTGGACGTTCGATCTCCGCACGCGTCCGGCCACCGGTCGATCTCGGCGGCGAGACCGACCGTCAGCGTATCCGGGGCGCGGGGACGCTGGGGACGGTCGGACTCGTTTCCACCGAAAGCAGGCGGGTCTTATCGTCCGCGCGGCAACGTCCCCGTGAGCGCCAGCCAAGCCGGGGCGGGGATGTGCAGGTGCCCGCCACCAGGATTCTTCGAGTCCCGCACCCCGACCTCAGGCGATCCGACCACGAGAGCGATCTCTACGCAGACGGTCTCGTCCGCGCTGTAACTGGACTTGCGCCAGTGGTGGGTGGAGAAGTCCATGTTCTGTCTCACTCTCGCTCGTATCGAGTCGCCATGGCGGCCAGGAACTCGATGGACTCTGCCGGTCCGAGTGCCGTCTCGGTCAGCGTAACGGTGAGGGCACCAATCGGATCGGTGACTTCCGGCTTGTCGAGGAACCCGGTTGTCAGCTTGTGCTCCAGGAACACGATCGTCGGCGCCTTGCCGAACTCCAACATCGCGTATGGCCCGTAGATCGGGTAGCCGCCCCGGTCGAAAGGGATCACCTGGATCGTCACGTTGGGCAGGCGGGCCGAGTCGATCAGCTTGCGGATCTGCTCCGCCATGACCGCTCGGCCGCCGAAAGGGCGATGGAACGTCGCTTCGTCCATGATCGCCAAGTGGCGTGGCGCCCGCTTGCGGGTCAGCACGGTCTGCCGACCCGCACGGGCCGAGACCCGGGCGTTGGCGTCGGCGTCGGGAACTCCGTACCGCCGCATGATCGCGTGCGAGTAGGAGTTGGTCTGCAACAACCCCGGAATCACAGATGGCTCGAAGTTCGTGATCCTGGTGGCCTGGGATTCGAAGGTGATCAGGGCGGGGAGATGTTTGGGCAGGTCGCTGCGGCCGACTTCCCACCAGCCGGTGGCGTTGGATTCCCTGGCCAGGGCGAGCACTCGTTCCCGTTCGACGCCGGTGACGTCGTAGATCACCAGCAGCGCGGACACCTCCTCCGGGCTGGAGAGGCGGAAGCCGAGTTCGACCCGGTTCAGGCTGGCGGACGAGATACCGATCCGTTTGGCGGCCTGTCGGGTGGTCAGGTTCGCCCGGGCGCGGAGTTCCTTGAGTTCGGCGGCCAGTGCCCGAGCCCTCGATGAGCCTTGTCGTGTCGTCACAATTCCTCCCGGTCGGCATGCCCGCCCATCCCACCAGCGGAGACCCGGTCAGCGGAACTACACGATCGGGATCACGTCTCACCCTGGGAGACGCACTTGCCCCGTGCATCCGTGGGTCGAATCGACCACCTCGACCTTGGACCGCGACTGCGACAACCCCACCTGGAAGGTCAGCCGGACACGCCTAACCACGGTGCAGGATTGTCCGCAGCGCGTCGAGCACCGCGGGGTCCTCGATGGTCGAGGGCACCGGCTCGTCGCGGCCGTCGGCGATGGCGCGCATGGTCTTGCGGAGGATCTTGCCGGAGCGGGTCTTGGGCAGGCCGTCCACCACGGAGACGTCGCGGAACGCGGCGACCGGCCCGATCTCGCTGCGGACCGCGGCGACCAGCTCGTCGCGCAGCACGGACTCCTCGATCCGCACCCCCGCCTTGAGCACCACGAAGCCGCGCGGGAGCTGCCCCTTGAGCGCGTCGTGGACCCCGATCACCGCGCACTCGGCCACCGCCGGGTGCGCGGCCAGCACGGCCTCCATCGATCCCGTGGACAGCCGGTGACCGGCCACGTTGATCACGTCGTCGGTGCGGCCCATGACGAACACGTAGCCGTCCTCGTCGATGTAGCCGCCGTCGCCGGTCAGGTAGTAGCCGTCGTAGCGCGACAGATAGGACTCGACGTAGCGCTCGTCGTCCTCCCACAGGGTCGGGAACGTGCCCGGCGGCATGGGGAGCCGGATCACGATCGCGCCCTCCTGGCCGGGGGGCAGCGACTCGCCGGACTGGTCGAGGACGCGGACGTCGTAACCAGGGACCGCGACGCTGGGCGAGCCCGCCTTGATCGGCATCGGCTCCAGGCCGCGCAGGTTCGCGCAGATCGGCCAGCCCGTCTCGGTCTGCCACCAGTGGTCGACCACCGGCACGCCCAGCTTCTCGCTCGCCCAGTGGTAGGTCTCGGGGTCGAGCCGCTCGCCCGCGAGGAACAGCGTCTTGAACCCGCTCAGGTCGTACTTGGCCAGCTCGACGGCGTCCGGGTCGACGCGCTTGATCGCGCGGAACGCCGTCGGCGCGGTGAACAGGGCCTTCGCCTTGTGCTCGGCGATCACCCGCCAGAACGCGCCCGCGTCCGGCGTGCCCACCGGCTTGCCCTCGTAGAGCACCGTGGTGGCCCCGACCAGCAGCGGCGCGTACACGATGTAGGAGTGCCCGACGACCCAGCCGACGTCGGACGCGGTCCAGAACACGTCGCCGGGACCGATGTCGTAGATGTTGGGCAGCGACCAGGTCAGCGCCACCGCGTGGCCGCCGTTGTCGCGCACCACGCCCTTCGGCTTGCCCGTGGTGCCGGAGGTGTAGAGCACGTAGAGCGGGTCCGTCGCGGCGACCGGCACGCAGTCGGCGGGCGTCGCGGACGCCATCGCCTCGTCCCAGTCGAGATCGCCCTCGACATGCTCGGCCCTGGCCTGCGCACGCTGCAACACCACGACCCGCTCGGGCTGGTGTTCCGCCGCCGCCAGCGCGCCCGCGATGATCGGCCGGTACTCCACCACCCTGGTCGGCTCGATGCCGCACGACGCCGCCACGATCACCTTCGGCCGCGCGTCGTCGATCCGGGTCGCCAGTTCGCGCGGGGCGAACCCGCCGAACACCACCGAGTGCACCGCGCCCAGCCGCGCGCACGCCAGCATCGCCACCACGGCCTGCGGCACCATCGGCATATAGATGATCACCCGGTCGCCCTTGACCACGCCGAGCCCGGCCAGCACCCCGGCGAACCGGGCGGTCAGGTCGGTCAGCTCGGCGTAGGTGTAGCTCGCCTTGGTGCCGGTGATCGGCGAGTCGTAGATCAGCGCCGCCTGTCCGCCCCGGCCCGCGGCCACGTGCCGGTCGAGGGCGTTGTGGCAGGTGTTCAGCTCCCCGTCGGGGAACCAGCGGTACATGGGCGCGGCCGAGGCGTCCAACGCCCTGGACGGCGGGGTCGTCCAGTCGACGGCGCGCGCCGCGTCGAGCCAGAAGCCCTCGGGATCGCCCAGGCTGCGCTGGTAGGTCTCGACGTAGTCGCCCATCGGCCGGCCTCCGCTCGTCGTGGTCCGTTGACCGATACCTTGCCAGTTGACGGGCGGTTCGGCCCCGTCCGACAGGGGGCCTGTGGACAACCTCGGCACGCCGTGGGACGTCCTGTGGATGAAACGCCGCCATTGGTCACAGCTCGACATAGGCTGGAACCGGACGCACCCACGCCCCGGTCTCACCCGACGACCGGGCAGGCCCAGAGAGGAGTTCGGACGCGGTGCTCGACCTTGCGGCTTCGCTGTTGTCCTTCGCGCACACCATCTTCGGCCCGGGCCTCTGCCCGGGCGACTGGGTGTGGGCGACGAGCACGGCAGGCGCGCTGATCGCGCTGCTGCCGGTGTTGGGCACGCTGACCATCGCACTGGTCCGCAAGGCCACCGGGAACACCTACAACGGGGTGACCATCTCGGTCTTCGGGGCCATCGGCGCGTTCACCGCGTTCCTGATGCCGTGGCTGTTGTTCAACGGCATCAGCGGCGTCTACCGCAGCGTGTTCACCGGCGACGGCGCGGTCCGGCTGACCGCGGCGGAGACAGCCTCGTTCCAGAACGGCTTCTGCTGGATCGGCCCGCAGGACGTCTACCTCGGTGGCCGCGCCAACGTCTACGAGGTGCTGTTCCACCCGTTCGAATCCGTCCCGGTGTACCTGCTGCGGGTCGGCGGGCTGGTCGTGCTGCCCGGGCTGTGCCTGCTGTTCGTGCTGCTCCAGGCGCGCGCCGCGCTGCGCCGCGGGCCGAAGTGGCCCGGCAGGCTGGTGTGGGCGCCGTTCGCGCTGATGGTGGTGCTGAGCCTGCCCGTCGAGGCCAACACGGCCGCGCACCTGTGGATGGGGTTCCTGCCGATCAGCATCCTGGGTCTGATCCCGGTGTTCGTGGTGGGCCCGCCGAGCTGGACGACCATCGAGCGCCGGTACCAGCCGCCCGCGGGCCAGCCCCAGCCATCGGCCGGCCATCCGCAGTCCGTGCTGAGCCATCCGCAGTCCGCGGTGAACCGCCAGCCCTATCAGCCGCCGCCGCAGCCGCAGGTGCCGAAGTACCAGCCGCCGCCACCGCAGCCGGTGCGCAAGCCGCCGCCCTACGTCCCGCCGCCGAACCCGACGCTGCGCGAGCCGGAACCGGACCGCGCCGCCCTCGCCCGGCTCGCGGCCGACCCGGGTCCGCTGCCGTTCACGCCGCGCTCGGCCGCCCCGCCACCGCCGCCGGTCAAGCCGTCGGGCAGCCGGTTCCGCAAGGTCCGCGCACTGGGCCACGGCGGCTTCGGCACGGTGTGGCTCGCGGTCGACACCCAGCTCGACCGCACGGTCGCGGTGAAGATGGCGCACGCCCCCGACGCCGAGACCGAGGAGCGGATGCTGCGCGAGGCCAGGGCGCTGGCCGCCGTGCACCACCCGAACTGTGTGCGGGTGTACGACATCGTGTCCGAGCCGGAGGGGCTCGGCCTGGTGATGGAATACATCGAGGGCCAGCCGCTCGCCGACCGCGTAACCAGCGGCGGCCCGCTCGACGACGTGGCCGTCGCCCGGCTGTGGATCACCATGGCGGGCGCCCTGTCCGCCGCCCACGCCAAGGGCGTGCTGCACCGCGACGTCAAGCCGTCCAACATCATCATCGACCCGGACGGCAACGCCCACCTCATCGACTTCGGCATCGCCCGCTCCAAGGGCGATTCCACGCTGACCGCCACCGGCATGATGGTCGGCACCCCGGACTTCCTCGCCTCCGAGACGGCCGCGGGCGCCAACGCCACCCCTGCCTCCGACGCGTGGCAGTTGGCCGCCACGGTCAGCTTCGCCCTCACCGGCAAGCCGCCGCGCGGCACCCGCGAGAACGCGATGGCCGCCCTGATGGCCGCCGCCAAGGGCGAACCGTTATCCCAGTTGCCCCACAAGAGCGCCCACCTGCGGCTGCTGTCGGCGTCCCTCGGCTCAGACCCGGCACGCCGCCCCACCCTGCAAGCCGTAGCCCGCGACCTGAGCGATTGGCTCGGGCGAGAGGGCCACACCGAGACGGGCCCGGTCACCCAGATCGTCCGCCGCAAGGACATCGACGCCGTCGACCGCACCCGCCCCATGCGCTGACCGCGGGCCGAAGGTGCCACTTGGTACGGCTCAGCGGGTGGCGAAGGTGCGGCGGTAGTCGTTCGGAGCGACGCCGACGATCTTCTGGAAGTGGTGGCGGAGCAGGGCCGCGGTGCCGAAGCCGCACCGTTGGGCGACGTCGTCCACGGTCAGGGTGGTGTCCTCCAGGAGGCGCCGGGCGTGGAAGACGCGCTGGGTGGAGAGCCATTTGTGTGGGGTGGTGCCGGTTTCGGCGACGAAGCGGCGGGCGAACGTGCGCTCCGACATCCGGGCGCGCCGCGCCAGTTCGGCCACGGAGTGGTCGTCGGCCAGGCTCTCCAGCATCCAGGTGAGCACCGGGGTGAGGCTGTCGGCCGTGCACTCGGGCACCGGGAGGTCCACGAACTGGCGCTGGCCGCCGTCGCGCTGGGGTGCGACGACCATGCGGCGGGCGATGGTGGTGGCCGGGCCGGAGCCGAGTTCGCGGCGGACCAGGTGCAGGCAGGCGTCGATGCCGGACGCGGTGCCCGCGCTGGTCACGATGTCGCCGTCGTCGACGAAGAGGACGTCGGGGTCGAGGTGGGCCAGGGGGAAGCGGGCCGCGAACTCGTCGGCGTGGCGCCAGTGCGTGGTGCAGCGGCGGCCGTCGAGCAGGCCCGTGGCGGCCAGCAGGAACGCCCCGCTGCACACCGACAGCAGGGTGGCGCCGCAGGCGTGGGCGGCGCGCAGCGCGTCGAGGACGGCGGGCGGGTACTCGGGGCGGATGGTGCACGCGGGCAGCGCCACCAGGTCGGCGCCGTCGAGGGCGTCCAGGCCGAACTCGGGCACCATCCGCACGCCGACGCTGGCCTGGAGTTCCTGCCCGGCGACCGCGCCGCACACGCGGAACTCGATCGGCGGGACGCCCTCCTCGGTCCGGTCGATGCCGAACACCTCGCAGATCACGCCGAACTCGAACGGGGCGAGGCCGTCGATCAGGACTGCCGCCACGGTTTTCAGCACCCCCGGAGGGTAGCTGGCAGGATTTTGTGGCACAAGGTCAGACCTGCCACTGGTGGCAGGAAGTCGGGCAGCGCAAACTTAGCGCCATGACTACCGCACTCGTTCTCACCGCCCTGCTGGCGCTGCTTGTCTACGGCCTGGACCGCAACAACCTGCCCCAGCCCCAGCCCCGCCCCCGGCTCGCCGGGAGCACCGACGTCGAGGACCGCGACACCGCCCGAGTGGTCGCCGACCTGCGCGCGACCCGAGCCGTGACCCGGCACCGGCGACCGGCCACTACCGCCAGGAGGGAAGCCAGAGTTCGGCTTGCCATCGGCTCTCGGTGATCGAATCGCCGTTGAGGATGGGCCACAGCCAGACGAAGTTGGCCACCACGAGGCCGGTGTAGAGGGCCAGGACGAGCAGGCCGGTTCGCCGCCGCTCCTGGCCCTGGCCCGGGTGGCCGAGCAGATGGCCGAGGGCCAGGGTGATCCCGAGCACCAGGAACGCGGCCATCGGGGTGACGTAGAAGAAGTACATCTGCCGGTCGAGGTTGAGGAACCACGGCAGCAGGCCCGCGAGATAGGCGACCACGACCGCCGCGTACCGCCAGTCGAGCCGGGCGATCATCCGCCACAGGCCCCAGCCGAGCATCGGCAGCGACAGCCACCACAGCGCCGGGGTGCCGACCAGCATGGTGGCGGAGACACACTTGGTCTCACCGCAGCCGGTGGTGGACCCCTCGTAGTAGTAGAGCATCGGGCGCAGCCCCATCGGCCACGTCCACGGCTTGGACTCCCACGGGTGCTGCTGGTCGGGTTTGGTGACCAGCTCGCTGTGGAAGCGCAGCACGTTCTCGCTGTAGTTGAACAGCGACCCGACCGCGCCCTTGATCACCTCGACCGGACTGCCGCCCGTGGTGGCGACCAGGTGCCGGTCGACGCCGGTCTCGCTGCCGAACCAGCCGTACCAGGTGCCCAGATACGCGAGCAGCCCGACGCCGACGAACGCCCACAGCCCCGGGAGCACGTCGCGCAGCATTGTCCCCGCCCACGGGTGGCGCACCCCCGCAGCCCGGCGCGCGGTGAGGTCGAAGGCGACGGTGAGGATGCCGAAGGCCGCGATGTAGTACAGCCCGGACCACTTCACCCCGCAGGCCAGCCCCAGCAGCACGCCCGCCGCGAGCCGCCACCAGCGCACACCGAGCCGCGGCCCGTGCGGCGACTCGTCGGCCCAGCCCTCGGCCGCGGCGACGGCGAGCCGGGCGCGGACCTGGTCGCGGTCGCAGAGCACGCAGGCGAACGCGGCGAGCACGAACGCGGCCAGGAAGATGTCGAGCATCCCCATCCTGGACTGCAGGTGCGAGACCCCGTCGGCGATCAGCAGCACCCCGGCGACCGCGCCGAGCAGGGTCGACCTGGTCAGCCTGCGGGCGATCCGCACCACCAGCACGATCATGAGCGTGCCCGCCAGCGCGGCGGTGAACCGCCACCCCCAGCCGTCGTAGCCGAACAGCCACTGACCGGCCGCGATGAGCGTCTTGCCCAGCGGCGGGTGCACCGTCAGCTCGAACCCGGGGTTGTCCTCGAACCCGCCGTTGCGCAGCATCTGCCACGCCTGCGGCACGTAGTGCTTCTCGTCGAAGACCGGGGTGCCGTTGTCGGTCGGGAAGCCGAGGTTCTGGAACCGGATGATCCCGCCGAGGACGCCGAGGAACGCCGTGACGAGCCAGCCGCGCAGCCGGTCGGCGGGCATCGGCTTGCCCGCCACCCGGGCGTGGATGTCGTCGGCGGCGTCGGCCTGCCGGGGCGCTGGGTCCGGTGACGCGGCCCGGCTGGCCTCGTCTTCGGCTACGAGGACGCTCACGGGGGTGATCGTAGGGTGCGCGGTGTGCGATCCGCGTCGGGATCGGTCGAGATCCGGCACGCCACGCTGGTCAGCGGGCCCTGGGTAGGCTCTCGGCCGTGGCGACAATCTACCGGCCAGGCTGGCTGTACGTCCTCGGTTACGCCGCGCTGACCGGTGTCACCATCGGTCTCGCCGCGGTCGTCGGCTGGGTGCTGTCCGGTGTGCTGATCGGCGATCCGACGCTGGACGACATCGGCATCGTGCCGATCGCGTTGGGCGTCGGCGCCTTCGCGATGGCGGTGGTCAACCTGCGCAAGCGCAAGCTCACCGTGGTGCGCGAAGGCGTGGTCATGGAGCGCGACGGCGCGCGGATCTCGCTGTTCTGGACCGACTTCGAGGAGCTGCGGGTGAAGACCACGCCGCACCGGGAGGAACTGGTGTTCGGTCCTGGCCTGGTCCAGCCCGCGGGCGCGGGCGGGCTGCGCCGCGGGGTCGAGGCCAGGCTGCGCAAGTCCGGCGCCGACCGCACCGTCCCGCTCACCACGTACTTCGCCGACTGGCGCCAGACCGAGCTGGGCCCGGCCGTGGCCCGCGCGCAGGCCCGGCAAGCGCGGTGAGCGGCAGGCTGGTGCTCGCCGCCACCCCGCTCGGCGACGCCCGCGACGCCTCCGCGCGGCTGGTGGCCGCGTTCGGCACCGCCGAGGTGATCGCCGCCGAGGACACCCGCCGCACCCGCGCCCTGATCAGCGCGCTCGGCGTCACGCCCGCCGGTCGGATCGTGAGCTTCTACGACGCCGTGGAGACCAGCCGCATCCCCGCGCTGGTCGACGCCGTGCGCGCCGGGCAGACCGTGCTGCTGGTGACCGACGCGGGCATGCCCAGCGTGTCCGACCCCGGCTACCGGCTGGTCGCCGCGTGCGTCGAGGCCGACCTGCCGGTCACCTGCCTGCCCGGCCCGTCGGCGGTGACGACGGCGCTGGCGCTGTCCGGCCTGGCGTGCGACCGGTTCTGCTTCGAGGGGTTCGCCCCGCGCAAGCCGGGGGAGCGGCGCAAGTGGCTGGCGGCGCTGGACACCGAGCCGCGCACGGCGGTGTTCTTCGAGTCGCCGCACCGGATCGCGAGCCTGCTCGCCGACGCCGCCGAGGTGCTCGGGCCCGACCGCCGCGCAGCGGTGTGCCGCGAGCTGACCAAGACCTACGAGGAGGTCCGCCGCGGCGGGCTGGCCGAGTTGGCGGCGTGGGCGGCGGACGGGCTGCGCGGCGAGATCACCGTCGTGCTCGCGGGCGCCGAGCCCGCCGCCGCGCCGGACCTGGCCGTGCTGGTCGAGCGGGTGCGCGCGCTGGCCGCGGCGGGCACCCGGCTCAAGGACGCCGCCGCCGAGGTCGCGGCGGCCACCGGGGTGAGCAAGAAGTCGCTCTACGACGCCGCCGTGAGCCGGGCGTGATCCGGGTCGCCGAGACCGACCTGATCGCGCAGATCACCGGGCACGAGTCGATCAACGGCACGGCGCAGCGGTACGGCATCCACGCCACCGACCTCGGCATCATGTGGGACGACGGCGCGGGCCGCACGTTCGTCGCGATCGCGAGGACGTTGCAGCGCCAATCGGCGCCCTCGCTCGGGCCCTGGCGGGCGTGGAACTTCCTCGCGGGCGACCACCGACTCGATGCGCAAGCCGGTGTCGAGGTCGCGGTCGGCGGCCGCGCCGTCGCCGCACCAGCCGCAGCCGTAGGTGTTGCCGAAGACGATGTGCTGCTTCGCCCGCGACGCCGACTTCGTTTACCTGTTCGGCACGGGCATCGCCGTGTCCCGCGACGCTGGCCACACCTGGGACAAGCCCGGTCGCCCGCCCAGTACTCGTAGGCCCGCGGCCCGGCCACACCGGTCATCGGCGGGCCCGTGGCCGAGCTGTCCGTGGTCTACAACGTCCACTTCGGACGCTGGCTCGCCCTGCACCTGGACGAGGGCCGCGCGGCGATCGTGCTGCGCACCGCCGAACAGCCGACCGGACCGTGGACCGACGGCCAGGTGGTCGCCGCCGGAGACCGGTTTCCCGGTCTGTACGGCGGTTTCCTGCACCCGGCGTCGGCCGACGGCCCGGTCGTCTACTACGCGATGTCGCGCTGGGCGCCCTACAACGTCTATCTGATGCGCACCCGGCTGACCGTCTAGGCGTTCTCCCGCTGGAACGTGCGCCTGCCCCAGTAGAAGGCGAGCGCGGTCATCGCGAGCAGGACCAGCGCGCCGGTCAGCAGGGCGTCGGTGCTGAAGTCGCCGCGGAAGGACGCCCGCTCGGCGTCGACCACGTGGGTGAACGGGTTCCAGCGCGAGATCGCGTAGAGCCAGTCCGGCGCCAGGCCCTGGGTGATCGGCAGGAAGATGCCCGAGAGCAGCAGCACCGGCATGAGCACGGTGTTGAGGATCGCCGGGAACGCCTCCTCGTTCTTCAGCCGCAACGCCAGCGCGTAGGAGCACGACGACAAGGTGATCGCCAGCATCGCCACGATCACCAGGCTCAGCGCGATCGCGCCGACCGACGCGCTGAGGTCGAAGAGCAGGAACGCCAGCAGGATGATGATCAACGCCTGCACCACGGCCTGGACCGCGTCGCGCAGGACGCGGCCGAGGAGCAGGGCGGTGCGGCTCACCGGGGTCACCCGCAGCCGCTCGACCACACCCGTGCGCAGTTCGGCCAGCAGCGCGAAGCCGACGAACGAGCTGCCGAACAGCGCCATCTGCACGATCAGCGCCGGGGTGAGGATCTGCCACGCGGTGCCCGGCGGGAAGCCCGGGGTGTTCGCGGTGATGTTCTCCAGCAGCGGCCCGAAGAAGAACAGGTACAGCACCGGCTGCATCAGACCGATCACGATCCAGGCCGGGTTGCGCAGCGACAGGGTCATGTCGCGGCGGAAGATCAGCCAAGTGTCACGCAACAACTCCGGCCTCCTGTCGCTGGTCGATGGGGGCGGCGGGCTCGCTGCCCAGTTCGGCGTCGCGCAGGCTGCGGCCGGTCAGGGTGAGGAACACGTCGTCCAGGGTGGGCCGCTGCACCTGAAGCGAGGTGGTGCCGATGCCCGCCGCGTCGAGCGCGCGCAGCAGGTCGGGCAGGGCCAGGTCGCCGCGCGGGACGCGGAACTCGACCGTCGCGCCCCGGGCGGTCACCTCGGAGGCGCCCGCGATCCGGGCGGCGATGCCGGTGGTCAGCTCGACCTCCGCGGCGGGCACGCCGACCGCGACCAGGTCGCCGGACACCCGCGCCTTGAGCGACTCGGGGGTGCCCTGCGCGACGATGGTGCCGTTGTCGATGACCAGCACGCGGTCGCACAGCGCGTCGGCCTCGTCCAGGTAGTGGGTGGTCAGGAAGACCGTGGTGCCGTGCTCGGCGCGCAGCGCGCGGATGTGCTCCCACAGGTTGGCGCGGCTCTGCGGGTCGAGCGCCGCGGTGGGCTCGTCGAGGAAGACCAGCTTCGGGTCGTGCACCAGGCCCAGCGCGACGTCGAGCCTGCGCCGCTGGCCGCCGGAGAGGGTCTTGACCTGCCGCTGGTCGAGCCCGGCGAGGTCGAGCTGCGCGGCGAGCACGGCGCTGCGGGCCTGCGCGTCGGCCTTGGACAGCCCGTAGAGCCGGGCTTGCAGGTGCAGCTCCTCGATGACCTTCGACTCCGGGGTGCCGCCGCCGTTCTGCGCGACGTAGCCGATCCGGCGCCGTACCCCGATCGGGTCGGTGGCCAGGTCGCAGCCCGCGACCGTGGCCTGACCGGCGGTCGGGGTGAGCAGGGTGGTGAGCATGCGCAAGGTCGTGGTCTTGCCCGCGCCGTTGGGGCCGAGGAAGCCGACCAGCTCCCCGGGCGCGACGTCGAGATCGACCCCCTGGACGGCCTCGACGGTTCGGCCGCGCGTGCGGAACGTCCGCGCGAGGCCGCGTGCCTCGATCATGGTGGACCCCCTGCTAATCAACTTTGAGTACTTGGGCAGGAGTATGCCAGACGCCAATCGAGCACACTCCTAGTCAAACCTGGTGGGCACCGAGCTTCTCGCCCGCCATCTCGTAGGCGCCGTCGTCGAGGCGGGCCAGCAGGGTCTTGGCCCACGTGATCTCGGTGGACACCAACCCGATCCACAGCGTCGCCTGTTCGCGCACGTGGTCCGGGGTGTCCGGCTCGGGGTTGGCCACCCAGTGTTCGAGGTCGGCCAGATCGGTCGCCAACCGCTCGATCCGCTCGCCGACCAGGTCTTTCGCGTCGTCGCGGCCCAGCAGCGGCAGCATCGCCAGCGCGGCGTTGAGCATCCACGGGTCGCGGGTCCGGCGCAGCCCCTCCCGGATCAGCCGCAGCAGCTCGGCGTCGCCCGCCTCGGTGATCCGGTAGGCCGTGCGGTCCGGGCCGCCTTGGCCCGGCTCGGCCGACACCGTCTCGATCAGCCCGTCCGCGGCCGCCTTGCGGATGGCGTGGTAGATCGACCCCGGCTTGATCCGGGCCCAGTCCTCGGCCCGCCAGCCGATCAGCTCGGCGCGGACCTGGTAGCCGTGCGCCTTGCCCGCCCAGTGGATGACGCCCAACACGAGCATCCGCGTGGCCGACATCCTGCCTCCTGCACCCGTGCGAAACCGACCTCCGTAGGCTAAGCGGTCATGAGCGCCCCCGTGTCGACCCCGGTGGCCCGGCTGCCCGCCCGGTGCCCCCGTAGTGTCGGTCACCCCCAGCCGCCGATCGAGCTGTGACGCCGCGCAAGGGCGAGCCGCCCCCCGTGCCCCCGGCGCTGCCCGCGCCCGTTGTCGACGCGCACACGCACCTGGACGCCTGTGGTGCCAAGGATTCCGCCGATGTGTCCACTGTGCTCGATCGGGCCTCGGCGGCGGGCGTGGACCGGGTGATCACCGTCGCCGACGATCTCGGGTCGGCCAGGTGGGCGGCCGAAGCGTCCACTTGGGACGATCGGCTGTTCGCCGCGGTGGCCGTGCACCCGACCCGCACGGCGGAGTTCTCCGACGCGGACAAGGCCGTGGTGGAGGAACTGGCGGGCAGGCCCCGGGTCGTCGCGGTCGGCGAGACGGGCCTCGACTACTACTGGGACTACTCGCCGCGCGCGGCCCAGCGGGAGGCGTTCCGCTGGCACATCGACCTGGCCAAGCGGGTCGGCAAGCCGCTGATGATCCACGACCGCGACGCGCACGAGGACATCCTGGCTGTCCTGCACGCGGAAGGGTCACCCGATTCGGTGGTCTTCCACTGCTTCTCCGGCGACCTCGATTTCGCCCGGCGCTGCGTCGACAAGGGCTACGTGCTCTCGTTCGCGGGCCCGGTCACCTTCCGCAACGCCACCGAGCTGCGGGAGGCCGCCGCGTTCGTGCCCGCCGAGCAGCTCCTCGTCGAGACCGACGCGCCGTTCCTCACCCCACACCCGTTCCGTGGCCGCCCCAACGAGCCGTACTGCGCCGCCTACACCCTCCGCGCGCTCGCCGAGCTGCGCGGCGTGGCCGTGGCCGACCTCGCCCGCGCGGTGTCCGCGACCGCGGACCGGGTGTTCCGGTTGCGGGCCGTAACGTCCGACCTTCCGGGCTGTGCGTGATTGCGATGAATGGGCGACCCGATTGGTCCACCGGTGGTGTGACTGGACTCACGACATTGCCGGATGTGTTTGCGCAACCCGCCCGCGCTCGTTACTGTCCCGTGACCGTACGACTCGGGGCACCTGTCCCGGGTCGGCCCGGAGCTAGGCCAGTACACGTCGGGGTGGCTGGTTGCGGGTCGTCAGCACACACGAAAGCGCGAAGCCGCGCACGCACGCGAAAGGAACAGGCCATCGCCAGCCGAGCTGACCGATCGCCATCGCGTGTGGGCCACGGCGTCCGCCTTCTGGAGGAATCGACCCTGTGAGCGGTAAACAGACCAGCGGTTTCGACCGCCCCCGACAGGACAGCTTCGCCGACACCGACTGGTTCACCCCGGTGTCGTCGGTCGGCACGGCCACCCTGGACGGCGATTTCACGGCGTGGCGCTCGGAGTTCCCGGACTACGACTACGACTCCGGCTTCTCCTCCTCGCTGAGCATCACCGACCAGGACGTGCGCCACGCGCTCGGTCCGCAGGCCGACGAGATCATGGCCTCGGCCGGTCTCGACGTCGACGAGCTCATCCGGCTGATCAACGCCGAGACCACGGTGCTGCCGGTCATCCCGGACGAGATCGCCACCGGGCCGCAGCCGCTCAAGGTCGGCTCCCGCGAGCGGGACGAGCCCGCTCCCGGCCTGGTCGCCGCGGTCAAGCGGTGGAAGACCACCTTCCTCAAGGCCACCATCGCGGCCGTGCTGGTCACCCTGGTCGGCGGCGGCGCCGCGGCCATCGCGATGAACAACACCGTCACCGTCGACGTCGACGGCCAGGCCCGCCAGGTCAACACCTACGCCGACACCGTCGGGGAGGTGCTGGCGGAGGAGGGCATCGCGGTCGGCTCGCACGATTCGCTGAGCCCGTCTCCGACGGCCGAGATCGGCGACGACGGCAAGATCGTCCTGCAGCGCGGGCGCCAGCTCCACATGACCGTCGACGGCGAGAAGCGCGACGCGTGGGTCCGCGCCACCTCGCTCGGCGAGGCGCTGCGCCAGGCCAACGCGCCGGTCGCGGGCGCGTGGACGTCGGCGGGCATGGACACGCCGGTTCCGCTGGAGGGCTTCGCGGTCGAGATCAAGACCGCCAAGGCCATCATGGTGTTCGACGGCGGCAACGCCCCCGCGCCGATCACCACCACCGCCGTGACCGTCCAGGAGCTGATGGACGAGCTCAAGCTCACCCTCGGCCCCAACGACTCGATCACCCCCGGCGGCGACCTGAAGATCACCTCCGGCGCCGAGGTGCGGATCAGCCGCACCGGCGTCACCGTGATCAACCAGACCGAGCCAGTGGCGCCGCCGGTGCAGAAGATCGAGGACGCCGAGCTGGACAAGGGCAAGGAGATCGTCCTCGACCCCGGCGCCCCCGGCGAGCGGATCGCGACCTACCGGATCACCCAGCGCAACGGCAAGGAGACCAAGCGCGAGGAGATCGGCGCGAAGGAGACCGTCGCGCCGAAGCCGAAGGTCGTCAAGATCGGCACCAAGAAGCCCCCGCAGCCGGTCATCTCCGACGGTGAGGTCTGGGACCGGCTCGCCTACTGCGAGGCCACCGGCAACTGGGCCATCAACACCGGCAACGGCTACTACGGCGGCCTGCAGTTCAACAAGAGCACCTGGGACTCCAACGGCGGCGGCCAGTACGCGGCCTACCCGCACCAGGCGACCCGCGAGCAGCAGATCGCCATCGCGACCAAGCTCCGCGACGCCCGCGGCGGCTACAGCGCCTGGCCAGGCTGCGCCCGCAAGCTGGGCCTGCCCCGCTAGGACTCGGTCAACCGCCTTCACCGTCGAAGCCCCGCCCCCACCAGGGCGGGGCTTCGACGTTTCGGGAGCACACCCTGACAGCAACAGGTCAATTCCGGTCTGGGCCCGCGTGGTTGGCGCACATTGTCGGCGGGTGGTCGCCACCTTCGTCACGCCCACCTTGGGAGGCCACCATGACCGGGTTCATGCACATGGAAACCAGCGGCACCGAGGGCTTCATGAACGGCCTGTCCCAGACCGGTCAACACCTCGCGAGCACCTGGCAGCGCGGCAAGTCGACCATCGCGGACGGGGAGTCGGGCATCGGTTCCGACCTGCTCGCGCAGGCGTTCCGCGGCGTCTACCTGCCCGCGAGCACGGCGGCGCGGCAGGCGGCCGACCAGGTGCCCGCGTCGATCCTGGCCGACGCCGATGCGGGCGCGTTCTGCGTCGGCTGCTACGGCACCGGCGACCAGCGCGCGGCCGCCGCCTTCCCCGCCGTTCACTGAGCCGGAGGTCCGCGCATGCCTATCGCCGAGCCGTCAGCCGCGCTCGGGCTGTGGCCCCGGGTCAAGGCGCTCTCCGGGTGGCCGGAGACGGACGAGACCTCGATGCAGGCCCTGGCCACGGCGTGGAGCACGGCCGGGACGAGCTTTGCCCAAGCGGGCCGGTTCAACGTCGGCGCGGTCGCCGCCTCCTGGGCCGACAGCGTGGCGGTGGCCTTTCAGGACCGCGCCCGCACCAACCTGGACCAGGCGACCCGCAGCGCGGAGACGATGACCCAGCTCGCCGACCGCGCGACGTACTTCGCGGGCGAGGTGACCCAGGTGAAGACCGGCATCCGCACGCTCATCGAGGCCAACCTCGGGATCTTCGCCAGCACGTCGCTGCTGCCCGCAGGCGTGTCGGCGGTCGCCCAGGAAGTGTTCGTCACGCAGCTCGCGGGCATGGTCAACCAGCTCATGTCCGACGCCGCGGGCCGGGTCGCCGGGCTGGGCGGTGCCGTCGCGGCGGTGCCGCCACCGCCGCCGGAGGGGGCGCCCCCGGAGCAGAACGCCGCGTACTGGAACTCGCTGACCGAGGAGCAGCGCCAGCAGCTCATCCGGGAGAACCCGGACCTGGTCGGCAACCGGGACGGCTTCTCGGCGGTGCACCGCGACCAGGCCAACCGCATCCTGCTCGACCGGGAACAGGCCCGGCTCACCGGCGAGATCGACCGGCTCAACCGCCTGCGGGCGATCCCCGGCGTCGGTACGCAGATCGCCGAGTTGGAGCGGCAGCGCGGCAGGCTGGACGCCTTGGAGCAACGGCTGGACGCGCCGGCGGGCCGCGGGCCCGACGACCGGTACTTCCTGCTCGGACTCGACCCGCGCGGCGACGGCAGGGCCATCGTGGCGGCGGGCAACCCCGACACCGCGGCCAACGTGGCGACCTTCATCCCCGGCGCCGACACCAGCCTGGACAGCGTGCTCGGCTCGGTCGACCGGGCCGACAACCTGCGTGCGGCGGCCGAGCGGTCCGGGTCGCCGTCGACGTCGGTCATCACCTGGCTGGACTACGACAGCCCGCCGCTGGCGCTGGCACCGTTCGCCTCCGGTTACGCCGACGACGCCCGGCGCGACCTCGACAGCTTCCAGCACGGACTGCGGGCGAGCCACCAGGGCGCGCCGTCGCACAACACCGTGGTGGGGCACAGCTACGGCTCGCTGGTCGCGGGCGCCGCAGCGCGCGACGAAGTCCTGCCGGTGGACGAGTTCGTCTCGGCGGGCAGCATCGGCCTCGGGGTGGATCACGCGGACCAGCTCAACCTGCCGCCCGGCCACGTGTGGGTGACCGAGACCGACGGCGACTGGATCGCCGACAACCTGGTCAACCACGGCCGGGACCCGTCGAACGAGGAGTTCGGCGCCCGGCAGTTCGAGTCCGACACACCCGTGTCCCTGCCCGGCGACGACCCGCACAGCCAGTACTTCGACAACCACCCGGAGAACCCGGCGCTGAACAACATCGGCGACATCATCGCGGGCCGGGAACCACGGGCCGGGTGACCGGCGGGCCCTGCGTAGGCTCACCCGGGTGACGGTGGGTGGATCGGCGCTGCTCGGGCCCGTGGACGTGCGCAGGCTCGCCGCCGAACTCGACGTCCGGCCCACCAAGAAGCTCGGCCAGAACTTCGTGCACGACCCCAACACCGTCCGCCGGATCGTGGCCGCCGCCGGGCTCGACCCCGCGGACGTGGTCCTCGAAGTCGGCCCCGGCCTCGGCTCGCTCACCCTCGCGCTGCTGCCCGCGTGCGCCAGGGTGCTCGCCGTCGAGATCGACCCGGTGCTGGCCGCGCGGCTGCCCGCCACCGCCCGCGAACGCGCCCCGGACCTGGCCGACCGGCTGACCGTGCTGCCCGCCGACGCGCTGCGCGTGCGGGCCGACCAGCTCGACGGCGAGCCCACCGCGCTCGTCGCGAACCTGCCCTACAACATCGCCGTGCCCGTCGTGCTGCACCTGCTGGCCGAGCTGCCGTCGCTGCGCACGGTGCTGGTCATGGTGCAGGCCGAGGTCGCCGACCGGATGGCGGCGGGCCCGGGCGGCAAGGTCTACGGCGTGCCCAGCGTCAAGGTCGCCTGGTATGCCCAGGCCCGCCGGGTGGCCACGGTGCCGCGCTCGGTGTTCTGGCCGGTACCCAACGTCGACTCCGCCCTCGTGCTGATGACCCGCAGGCCGACGCCCGACGCCGACCGGGCGGCCGTGTTCGCCGTCGTGGACGCGGCCTTCGCACAGCGCCGCAAGACGCTGCGGGCCGCGCTGGCCGGGTGGGCGGGATCGGCCGCTCGGGCCGAAGAGGTGCTCACCGCGGCGGGCGTGGACCCGAAGCGGCGGGGCGAGCAGCTCACGGTCGACGATTTCGTGCGCATTGCGAGCCGCGCGTAAGCGGTGGACTACTTCGTCGGTGTGATCTTAGGTACCCCGTCATGCCAACCCGCACAGGCACCTTGCGCTCATGCGCCGGGATCGGGTGTACTCGGTTTCGCTATCCATCCCGAGCGGCTGAGAGACCTGGCTCTAGGACGCCGCAGCAACCACCCCCGTGGGCAGGTGCTACCGCCAGGAACGATGGAGGACTGAGACGATGGAGATCCTGACCAGCAGGCGGGTCATCGACCAGTGTAAGCGCGGCGTGACCGCGTGTCGCCGAATGCGTAGCTAGCTCGAAGCAGCCAGTACGTCGTTCGCATCCCCCGAGGTTCGTCCGCCCGACCGTCCACAGTGGACCGTCCGGGTGGCCTGCCGTCACGCCGCGTTGGAGTAGATCGTGATCACCGTTGAGAATCTGAGCAAGTCGTTCTGGGGCACCACCGGCCCCGTCGTCGCCCTGGACGACGTCAGCCTGGACGTCGCCGCGGGCGCCATCACCGGCGTCGTCGGGCCGCAGGGCTCCGGCAAGTCGACCCTGGCCCGCCTGGTGTCCCTCCAGGAACGCCCCGACAGCGGCGTGATCCGCGTCGAGGGCCACAACATCGCGAGCCTCGACCCGCGCAGGCTGCGCGCCGCGCGCAGGCGGATCGGCGTCGTGCAGTACGGCGACCTGCTGCCCCAGCGCACCGCGGCGGGCAACATCGCGCTGCCGCTGGAGCAGGCGGGCGTCGACGGCCCGCAACGCCGCACGAAGGTCGGCAAGCTGCTCGACCTGATCGGGCTCACCGACAAGGCCGCCCTCTACCCCGACGCGCTGACCCCCGGTCAGCAGGCCAGGGTGGCGGTGGCCCGTGCGCTGGTCGGCGACCCCGGCCTGCTGCTGGCCGACGAGCCAACCAAGGGCCTCGACGCCGACGCCGCCGCCGGAGTGCTCACCGTCCTGGATCGGGCGCGCGCCGAACTGGGCGCCACGGTGCTGGTCGTCACCAGCGACGCGGGCGTGATCCGGCGCGTCGCCGACGAGGTGGCGCTGCTCGTCGACGGCCGCGTCCAGGAGAGCGGCCACCTGCTCTCGTTGATCCAGGCCCCGGACAGCCTGCTCGCGGGCGCGGTGCTGCCCGCCATCGACGCCCCGCCCGCGGCGCGCGCCCAGCACGACCGGCTCGCCGAGGTCGTGCTGATCGGCTTCGCCGCCGTCGGCGCACTGCTGCCGGAGGCCACCGGCCGCTTCGGCGCCGCCATCTCGGTCCTCGGCGGCGGGCTCACCCGGGTCGGCGAGACCCCGGTCGCCCGGTTCCTGCTCGGGGTCACCGGCGCGCACTCGGACTCCGCGCTGGCCTGGATCGCCGACCGCGGCGGCCTCGTGCGCCAGGGTCTGCGGGGACCGCAGGGCATCGCCGCCTGACCGGATTCCCGACTCCGCCCGCGTGCCGCATGTCGGTGGGCGGGCGGAGTCGCGCCGACCGCGCCCGTAGGCTGGTCAGGTGCTCGCAGTCGTGCCCCCGCCGGTGACCGTCCGTGTGCCGTCCAAGGTGAACCTGCACCTCGCCGTCGGCGACGCGCGGCCGGACGGCTACCACGAGCTGGCCACCGTCTTCCAGGCCCTGTCGCTGACCGACGAGGTCACCGTGGCCGTCGCGGACGAGCCGGGCGTCGAGGTGCACGGCGAGGGCGCCGACGCGGTGCCGACCGGCGCGAGCAACCTGGCCTGGCGCGCCGTGCAGGAGTTGGCCCGGCACGTGGGCCGCGACCCGGACGAGCCGAAGATCCGCGTGGTGATCCGCAAGGGCATCCCCGTGTCCGGCGGGATGGCGGGCGGCAGCGCCGACGCGGCTGCGGCCCTGGTCGGCCTCGCCGCCCTCTGGCGCCTGGAGACCACCCGCGACGACCTGGCCACCGTCGCCGCGCGGCTGGGCAGCGACGTGCCGTTCGTGCTCTACGGCGGCACCGCGCTGGGCACCGGCCGCGGCGAGCAGTTGGTGCCGGTGCTGTCCAGGCACACCTACCACTGGGTGCTGGCCTTCGACCGGCGCGGCCTGTCGACCCCGAAGGTCTACACCGAACTCGACCGGCTGCGCGCCGAGGGCGACCCGCCGCGCGTCGGCGCTGTCGAACCCGTTCTGGCGGCCCTGACCAGCGGCGATCCGCGCCAGTTGGCGCTGCTGCTGGGCAACGACCTGCAGGCCGCGTCGGTGTCGCTGCGGCCTGGGCTGCGCCGCACGCTCCGGGCCGGGGTCAGCGCGGGCGCGCTCGCGGGCACGGTGTCCGGCTCGGGCCCGACCTGCGCGTTCCTCTGCGAGGACGCCGACTCGGCCCTGCGGGTCGCCGCCGAACTGTCCGGCGCGGGCGTCTGCCGAACAGTCCGCGTCGCCCACGGCCCGGTCCCCGGCGCCCGCGTCATCGGCGGCGACGAGACGCACCGGCCGGTGCCGCCGCAGGTACACGCCTAGTACTGCCAGCGCCAGCCGGTGACCTCGGCGGGCATGTTGTGCGGCTTGTAGGTCAGGGTGCCGTGTTCGCTGCTGGAGTCGAGCAGGACGACGCCGTAGTAGCCCGCGTCGGCGAGGTAGAAGTCGTCGGGCAGGTAGCGCTGTACCGGCAGACACGAGGTGAAGATGCCTTTGCCGGTGGCATTTCCGTCGGCGTCGTAGGTCGCGAAATCGGTCGCGCTCATCCACCACCCCCAATCCGGCTCGTACTCCTCGGTGGTCCGCAGCACGATCGTCACGGCCAGATAGTGACCGTTGTTGGGTGGCAGACTTCCCCGCTCGGTACAGCGGACGGATTCGACGCTGTCGAGCCAGAGCGCGGCCAGCGGCGGGCTGCCGCTGGAGCTGATATCGATCTGCCTGCCGAGCTTCGCCACCTGCGTTCCGGCGATGGAACCACTGGTGTCGCTCGAACAAGCACTGAGCGCGAAGATCATCACCGCGATGCAGGCGACGACCCGGGCACTCCGGCGGGCCACGGACATTTCACCTCCCAGTCGACGATTTAGGTCGTCACCTGGGGGATTTCGTTACCCTTTCGGGCAGAATCACACTGAGCGTGCCCGATCCATCGCGCACGATCATTTCCCGCACGGACCGGGCTCACCATCAGTCATTGTTCGAGTGCAACTAGGCTGAGCGCAATTCCTGGTCAGGTCGACGGACTTGTCCAGCACGCATGAGGGTCCCCTCAGGGTTGATCGGATCGGACGGGGTCACCGAGCGCCGGAGTCGCCGATGTCGTCGTCGTGTTCGGTGAGGACGAGTGGTGGGGTGGGGAGTAGGTCGAGTGCGTCGCGCAGCACGCCGCGCAGTTCGACCCACCGGTCGGGGTCGATCCGCGTCGAGGTCATGACGTCGAGGCTGAGGTTGACGACCATCTTCGGCAGCAGGTTGAGCACCTCGACGAGTTCGGCGAGTCGCGGGTCGACGATGTCGTAGTGGCCGTTCACCGGGCCCGCCCCTGGTGGCCGGTCGACGCGACAGCTCGGGGGTCTGCCGTGCCGACCGGGGTTCGGGGCCGGGCCGCCGCCGGCTGCGGGGAGGCGGCCATGGCGACCCGGCGGTCGTGGGAGCGCGCCCGGCGCAGCAGACGACGGTTCGCGCGGCGGTGGCGGCGGACCGGACGGCGCTCCACCAATACCGCCCACACCAGCAACGGCACCACGAACCACGCGTAGGCCATCAACTCGAAGAACCCGACCACTTCACCGCGACCACCTCTCCGCGCTCACTTTCCGAACTGGATGTCCGCTGCAAACCCGCTCATGACGTGTCGACGGTGGCGCGACGACGAACCCGGTCGTCTCGGCGCGGCGGGTGCGCGGCGAGATATGCCCACACTCTGCGCCACACGTGAGAGTCAAACAAGAATCAGATGAGAATATTCGGTGTGATTCACACGATCGGGCGATCCCATCCGCGAATCGAAGCGGTTCGATGGATGCGACGCCCGTCGCCGAACCGATCACCGGAGGACTCGTGAAACTCACTCACCTGGGCACCACCAGTGGCACCACAACGTGCCCGAACCTCTATGAGACCGACCGTGGCACCTACCTGGTCCAGGGCTACCAAGTCACCGACCCCGAAGCGCTTGCCACCCTGCGCGCCCGCGGCCTGCCCGAAGGCGAGACCGTGGTCGAGATCCCCAAGGCCCTGCTCAACTTCGCGCCCCGCTGATGGACCGACAGCTCGGCCGCGCCGAGTTCGCGAAGCTGTTCACCACCTTCACGGACTCGGCGTTCCGGCTGGAAACACTGACCGCCTACCGCGAGCCCCACGAAGCCGACGCCGTGAGTCGGTTCGCCGCTGGGCTACCGCCCGACGACACCTGGGCCTCCGACTACCTCGACCTCCTGCGCAGCCTCCCCAGCAACGGGCGGCGCGTCGAACGGGTCCGCGTGCTCGATGTGCCGCCGACCGAATATCAGCGGTTCGTGATGGATCTCGCCGCCCGCTGCAACGTGCCCGCCGGGGAACAGTTGCGCGTGCTGGACCGCCCCGACGCCGCAGCACTCGGCGTTCCTTTGGACGAGGACTTCTGGCTCTTCGACAACCAGGTCGTCGCCACACTGCACTTCGTCGACGGCACTTTCACCCACGCCATACTTGTCACCGACCCAGCGAAGATCGCCCACCTTCGCGCCATCCGCCGCCGGACATGGGAAGCTGCCCAACCAAACCGAGAGCGAGAGTTCGCAGTGCACAGGTGAGGCCAAGTGACCGACTTCGAGCAGCGCCGCGCCGCATACGGCGCGAAGCTCGGCGAATTGCGCGCCCGATCCGGCATGAACGGCCGCGACTTCGCCGCCGCGCTCGGCACCCGCCAACCGAAAGTCTCGAAGATCGAGACCGGAAAGCAGACGCCCACCGACAGCGACGTTACCGACTGGTGCGACACGCTTGACGTCGACGACGCAACGCGCCTCGCCCTGCTCGACGAGCTGGCCGACCTCCGCGTGCATCAGGCCGTCTGGCACCGGGAGATCCGTGCCGGACACCGCGCCCGTCAGGGCGAGATCGCAGCCGCCGAACAGGCCGTGATCCGGGTCCGCGCTGTCGAGATGCTCGCCGTGCCCGGCCTACTCCAGACCGCCGACTACGCCCGCGCGATCTTTACCACGCAGACCGCCCTACATGAGACCACCGACGACATCGACGACGCCGTGCAGGCTCGCCTGCGCCGCCAGCAGGTGCTGTACGAGTCCGGTCGCTCGTTCGAGTTCATCGTCGCTGAGGCGGCCGTGCGACATCCGGTGTGCGAGGTACCCGTGCTCCGTGGACAGATCGACCGCATGGTCTCCGCGATCGGCGTGCCGAACATCCGCTTGGGCTTCCTGCCGAGCGGACGGCGGCTTCCCTTCGTTGTGACCAACGGGTTCATCGTGCACGACGACTCGGCAGTCCTCGCCGATACGCTGACCTCCGAGCTGAGGATCGGCGACCCGGAGCAGATCGCCGCCCACCACCGCATCGTTGATCAACTCTGGTCGGTCGCCGTCGAGGGCGAGCTCGCCAGGAGTGCGCTGATGGCCACATCGGCGACGTTGTAGGACTCAGCCGTCACCGAGCACAGGCATAGTTGGCTGCCGTTGGGCAGCCCACCTTGTTCCGTGCCTGTTCCGTCGGACAGTCCGACGCCGCGGTGACGAGCGGGAGCAGGGCGGTTGCGATGATGGTGGCGATACGGCGGGGCATGTCGTCTCCTCGATCTTCGAGTCAACAGTCGTCTGTCCCACATCCGTCCCACGTTTCCGGTGAAAGTGCTGGTAGATGACCAACCTGGTCAACCTGGAGAACGTCAGCAAGAGCTACGGCGTGCGCCCCCTGCTCGACTCGGTGTCCCTCGGTGTCGGCCGGGGCGACCGGATCGGGGTGGTCGGGCTCAACGGCGGCGGCAAGACCACGCTGCTGGAGGTGCTGGCCGGGATCGAGCCCGTCGACTCGGGGCGGGTCAGTCGCAACCGGGACCTGCGGATGGCGGTGGTCACCCAGCGCACGGAGCTGCCGAAAGGCTCGACGGTGCGCCATTCCGTGCTGGAACCGCTCGGCATCACCGAGGACCACCAGTGGGCGGCCGACTCCCGGGCGCGGTCGATCCTGGAGGGTCTGGAGATCACCACGCTCGGGCTGGACAGTCCGGTCGACACGATGTCCGGCGGTGAGCGGCGCCGGGTCGCGCTGGCCGCGGCGCTGGTGCAGGAGTTGGACCTGGTCGTGCTGGACGAGCCGACCAACCACCTCGACGTCGAGGGTGTCCGCTGGCTCGCCGACCACCTGCTGGCCGCGGGCACCGCGCTCGTCGTCGTGACGCACGACCGGTGGTTTCTCGACACCGTCTGCACGCGCACGTGGGAGGTCGTCGGCGGCCAGGTCGAGCAGTACGAGGGCGGCTACGCCGACTGGATCTACTCGCGCGCCGAGCGCGCCCGGCTGGCCGACACGCTGGAGGAGAAGCGGCGCAACCTGGCCCGCAAGGAGCTGGCCTGGCTGCGCCGCGGCGCGCCCGCGCGCACGTCGAAGCCGCGCTACCGGATCGACGCGGCCGAGGCGCTGATCTCCGACGTGCCGCCGCCGCGCGACAAGGTGGAGTTGGTGGCGTTCGCCAAGCGCAGGCTCGGGCGCACCGTCCTGGAGTTGGAGGACGTCAGTATCGCCGCGGGCGACAAGCCGATCCTCGACGACGAGACCTGGCTGGTCGGCCCGGGCGACCGGGTGGGCCTGGTCGGCGTCAACGGCTCCGGCAAGACCACCCTGCTCAAGCTGCTCGCGGGCGACAGCGAGCCGGACGCGGGCAAGCGGGTGCAGGGCCAGACCGTGCGACTCGCGCACCTGACCCAGGAGTTGCAGGAACTGCCCGCCGAGCAGCGGCTGTTGGAGGCCGTGGAGGAGATCGCGCGCCGGGTCACGCTCGGCAAGCAGGACCTGTCGGCCTCCCAGCTCGCCGAGAAGTTCGGGTTTCCGGCCAACCGGCAGTGGACCCCGGTCGGCGACCTGTCCGGCGGCGAGCGGCGCAGGCTCCAGCTCGCCCGGCTGCTGATGGCCGAGCCGAACGTGCTGCTGCTCGACGAGCCGACGAACGACCTGGACATCGACACCCTGCAGCAACTCGAAGACCTGCTCGACTCGTGGCCGGGCACCATCGTCGTCGTGTCCCACGACCGGTACCTGGTCGAGCGCGTCTGCGACACCGTGGTGGCCCTGTTCGGCGACGGCAAGATCACCCAGCTCATCGGCGGCATCGACGAGTACCTGGCGCGGCGCACGGCCATGCTGGCGGCGGCGGTGCCGAAGACCGCGCAGCAGCCCGCCGCGGTCGCGGTCAAGGTCGGCGCCGCCGAGCGCCGCGCCGCGCAGAAGGAACTGGCCAGGCTGGAGCGTCAGCTCGGCACGCTGGACAAGAAAGAGGCGCGGCTGCACGCCGATCTCGCCGAGGCCGCGACCGACCCGGGCAGGCTGCTCGATCTCGACGCCGAGCTGCGCAAGGTCGTCGCGGAGAAGGCGGACGTCGAGCTGCGCTGGCTCGATGTCGCCGATCTCGCCGAGTAGGTCTCATCTATCGTGTGAACCTATGAGCAGGTTCGTCGACAGTTTGTTGGAGACCGCTAGGACCGGCGGCGGGGCAAGGGGAATCACCACCGGCGAGCCGAAGGCACCCGTGCGCCACACCTGGGCCCAGGTGCACGAGCGGGCCACGCGGATGGCGGGCGCGCTCGTCGCGGGCGGCCTGGAGAAGGGCGGCGCCGTCGCGGTGCTGGCCGCGGAGCCGGTGACGATCGCCCCCGCCGTGCAGGCGGTCTGGCTCGCGGGCGGCAGCGTGACCATGCTGCACCAGCCCACCGCGCGCACCGACCTCGCCGAGTGGGCCGCGGACACCGTGCGGGTGCTGACGATGATCGGGTCCGAGCTGGTGCTGCTCGGCGCGCCGTTCGACCAGCTCGCCCCGGTGCTCGACCAGCACGGCATCGGCTACCGGCAGCTCGGCGACCTCGCCGACGGCGAGCCGCTGGCCGAGGTGGTCGAGGTCGACGAGAGCGCGCCCGCACTGCTCCAGCTCACCAGCGGGTCGACCGCCGACCCCAAGGCCGTTCGGATCACCCACGGCAACCTGTTCGCCAACCTCATCTCGATGGTCGAGGCGTCCGGGTTGGACGTCGATGCCGACATCATGGTGTCGTGGTTGCCGCTGTTCCACGACATGGGCATGGTCGGCTTCCTGACCGTCCCGATGACCATCGGCCTCGAACTGGTCAAGGTCACCCCGGTCGAGTTTCTCACCGGTCCGCTGGTGTGGGCCGACCTGATCTCGCGGCACCGCGGCACCATCACCGCGGCCCCCAACTTCGCCTACGCCCTGCTCGGCCGCCGACTGTCCGGTGTGGACGATGACGACGCGTACGACCTGTCCTCGCTGCGCTTGGCGCTCAACGGCGCCGAACCGGTCGACGAGAAGGCGGTCCGTTCGTTCACCGACGAGGGCGCCCGGTTCGGCCTGCGGCCCGAGTGCGTCTTCCCCGCCTACGGCATGGCCGAGGCGACCCTGGCGGTGTCGTTCGCGCCGCTGTTCTCCGGCCTGACCCTCGACTACATCGACGCGGAGAAGCTGGAGGCGGAGAACCGCGCCGTCCCGGTGGAGCCGGGCACGGACGCGTCGGTGCGCTCGTTCGCCGTGCTGGGCAAGCCATTGCGCGGTATCGAGGCCCAGATCGTCGACGAGGACGGGAAGGTGCTCGGCGACCGCGAGGTCGGCGAGATCCGGCTCCGCGGCGAAGCGGTGACCCCGGGATACTTGACGGTCAACGGTCCGATGGACACCCAGGACGCCGACGGCTGGCTCAACACCGGCGACATCGGCTACACCATGGCGGGCGAGATCGTGATCTGCGGCCGCGCCAAAGACGTGATCATCCTGGCGGGTCGCAACATCTACCCGACCGACATCGAGCGCGCCGCGTCCGTTGTGGACGGTGTGCGGGCGGGCAACGCGGTCGCCGTGCGGATCGACGCCGGGAGCCGCCGCGAGCGGTTCGCGGTGGTGGTCGAGTCGAAGCACGCGGGCGACGGGGAAGCGGAGAAGCGCATCCGCAAGGACGTCGGCGCCCGGGTCTTCGAGGCGCTGAGCGCGCGTCCGGTCGCGGTGGTCGTCCTCGCCCCGGGCACCTTGCCGAAAACCCCGTCGGGCAAGCTGCGCCGCGCGGCGGCGGGGGAGCAGTTGGCCATGACGATCAAGGAACGCGAGGCCGAGGCCAGCTAGTGCGGTGACCACCAACGTTCACCGCGTTCGACAGGCCCACGACGCGCCTGACGGCACCGCCGAAAAGACCAAGTACGTCCAGTACGAGCGTCTTTCCCGCGGCACCGCCAGCCACGCCGTGGACCGGCCGACCACGGCAAACGTTCGTGGCCACCGCACTAGCGCGGCTCTAAGCCTCGCGGCGGCGGAGTTCGGCGGTCCAGGCGTCGATGACGGCGTCCACCGTGCCCTGGTGGTAACCCTGCCCGACGAAGAACGTCAGGCCGAGCCGCACCGCCGCAACCTCGGCGACGGTGGGCGCCGACGAGTAGTCGGCGGCGGCGCGGGCGAGCAGGCGGGCCAACTTGTCCACGTCGGCGGGCCGGTAGCCGCGCTCGCCGGGCGGTGACGGCGGCAGCGGCAGGAACGGCACATCGGAGTCCACCGGCGCCGCGATCCGCTCCGGCCGGTGGACCGGCTCGGCCCTGCCTGCGCCATGGGTGGCCTGCCCGGCAGGCTCCGGCCGGGTGGGGAGGTGGGCGTTGTGCCCGGGCTGGGCGGCCTGGCCGGGGCGGGGAGCGACCGGGTCCGCCGGATGGGCGACCTGGGTGGTGTGGTCGGGTCGAATGGGGACGTGGGTGTTCTGCCCGGGGCGAGCGGCGGAGTGAGCGGTTTGCCCGGGGTCGGGGGCGCCGTGGGCGGTCTGCCCGGGTCGGGCGACGACCGGTTCTGCCTGGTTGGCCTGTTCTGGTCGGGTGGGAAGATGGGTGTGTGCGGTCTGCCCAGGGTCGGGTGCGACCTGTTCGGCGCGGTTGGCGGCCTGGTTGGCCGGTTCGGGCCTTGGCGGAACGGGTCCGGGCCGGGCGGCATGGGCGGTGGGCGCCGGGTCGCGCACGGGGTCGATCGGCTCGGTGTCACCCGATCCGGCCAGTTCCCGGCGCTCGACCTCCGCGACCACCTCGTCCAGGAATGCGTCCACCTGGTCCTCATGGTAGCCGCGCTTGACCAGCGGCGCCGCGTCGAACACGACGTTGCGTACCTCGTCGGCGGTCAGGGCGCCCGCCCCGGCCAAGGCGGCCTCGACGCGGTCGAGGAAGTCGTCCACCTGATCCTCGTGGTAGCCGCGTTTGCCGAACGGCGCCTTGTCGAAGGTCACGGCCCGCACGGCGCCCGGGGTCAACGACATCCTCAGCTCCACTTCTGGCCCGGTCCGCCGATCGTAGGGGCCGCTCAGGTCACGTGGAAGGCGTTCTGCGCGGCCAGCAGCCCCTGGCCGACCAGGGCCTCGACCGCGTCGGCGCACCGATCGACCTCGAAGGCGAGTTCCTTACCCTCGGCGGCGGAGAAATCGCGCAGGACGTAGTCGGCCGGGTCCATTCGGCCCGGCGGACGACCGATGCCGAAGCGCACCCGGTGGTACTCCTTGTCGCCCAACGACTTGGTGATCGACCGCAGTCCGTTGTGGCCATTGTCGCCGCCGCCGAGCTTGAGCCGCACGGTGCCGTACGGCAAGTCCAGCTCATCGTGTACGACCACCAGGTTCTCCGCAGGCGCAGAGAAGAACTTCGCGGTGCCCACCACGGGTCCGCCGGAGACGTTCATGTACGAGCGCGGCTTGGTGAGCACCACCCGGGTGCCCGCCAGCCTGCCCTCCAGTACGTCGGCGCCCGCCTTGTGCGCCTTGAACTTCCCGCCCACGCGCGCGGCCAGCTCGTCGACCACGAGGAACCCGATGTTGTGCCGGTTGCCCACGTACTTCGGGCCCGGGTTGCCCAGGCCGACGACGATCATCGGCGCGTCGTTCTCCGCCATCGCTCCGCTCTCCTGGGTGAACACCGATGCCCCGGCCAGCTTGCTGGACCGGGGCACCGGGAGACTTGTCTGAGCCGAACTCAGCCGTCGGTCTCGGTCTGCGGGGCGTCCTCGACCACACCGGCGCCCTCGGCGTCGATCTCGGCCTCCATCTGCTCCGCGGTCGGCGACGCGTTCACCGCGATGACCAGCGCGTCCGGGTCGGTGGCGAGGGTGGCGCCCGCGGGCAGCGCGACGTGCCCGGCGAGGATCTGGGTGCCGACACCCGCGCCCGCGATCGACAGCTCGACCTGGTCGGGAATGTGCAGCGCCTCGACCTCGATCAGCAGCGTGGTGAGATCCTGGGTGACCAGCGTGCCGGACGCCGGATCGCCGTTGACCACGATCGGCACCTCGACGGTGACCTTCTCGCCGAGCTTGACCAGCAGCAGGTCGACGTGCTCGATGTAGTTCTTCAGCGGGTGGGTGGTGACCGTCTTGGTCAGCGCGAGCTCCGTGCCCGCGCCGAAGTTGAGGGTCAGCACCGCGTTCTGGCCGTGCTCACGCACGACGCGGGCGAACTCCAGTGCGGGCAGCGCCAAGTGCTGGGGGTCGGAACCGTGTCCGTAGAGCACGGCGGGGATCTTGCCTGCGCGACGGGTGCGGCGCGCTGCGCCTTTGCCGAACTCCGTGCGCTGCTCGGCGGCCAGACGTACCTCGGACACGGTGGTGCTCTCCTTGCGATCAAAAGCGGCGGCGGGGCGCGACTTCTCAGTCGGGGCGGCAGCCTGCGACGGGGGGCGCGGAGGGCACGAGACGTACGGCTCGTAGACCGCCACGTCGATCACGCCAGGCGCGATGCCCGCCTCGCCGAGGCAACCCGGACAGTCTACGCAACCCGCGACTACCCCTCCAACCGGGGCCGGTAGTTCGGCCTCGCTCAGGCGTCGCCGTCGAACAGGGAGGTCACGGAGCCGTCCTCGAAGACGGCCTGGATGGCGCGGGCCAGCAGGGGGGCGATGGACAGCACGGTCATCCCGGAGAACCGCTTCTCGTCCGGGATGGGCAGCGTGTTGGTGAAGATGATCTCGCGGGCGCCGCACTGGGACAGGCGTTCACGGGCCGGGCCGGACAGGACGCCGTGCGTGGCCGCCATGACCACGCCCGACGCGCCCTCGCCGAGAAGCTGCTGGATCGCCTTGACGATGGTGCCGCCGGTGTCGACCATGTCGTCGATCACCACGCACAGCCTGCCCTTGACCTCGCCGACCACCCGGTTGGCCACGACCTCGTTGGGGCGCAGCGGATCGCGGGTCTTGTGGATGAACGCGATCGGGGTGCCGCCGAGGTCGTCGGCCCACTTCTCGGCGAGCTTGGTGCGCCCGGCGTCGGGGGAGACCACGGTGATGTTCTCCGCCGGGTAGTGGTCCTTGATGTAGCGGGCGAGCAGGCTCTGGGCGAACAGGTGGTCCACCGGGCCGTCGAAGAAGCCCTGGATCTGCGCGGTGTGCAGGTCGACGGTCATGATCCGGTCGGCGCCCGCGACCTTGAACAGGTCGGCGATGAGCCGCGCCGAGATCGGCTCGCGGCCCTTGTGCTTCTTGTCCTGCCGCGCGTACGGGTAGAACGGCATGATCACGGTGATCCGCTTCGCGCTGGCCCGCTTGAGCGCGTCGACCATGATGAGCTGTTCCATGATCCACTGGTTGATCGGCGCGCACGCGCTCTGGATGACGAACGCGTCGCAGCCGCGCACCGACTCCTCGAACCGAACGAAGATCTCGCCGTTGGCGAAGTCGTAGGCCGACTGCGGGGTGATGGTCACGTTGAGGTGTTTGGAGACCTCTTCGGCCAGCTCGGGGTGCGCCCGGCCGGAGAAGAGCATCAGGCTCTTCTTCGGGATGCCGGTCTTGGTGCTCATGCCATCCCCTCGCAGGCTCCGTGATGCCCCTCGCGGGCGCCCTGTGACACTGATTCGCTCGCAAGCTCGCTCATGAACGACCCTCGCTGTTCTTCTCGTCCTGCGCCCGTTGGGCGGCCTCGGCGGCCGCGGTCCCCGGCCTGCGCCGGATCACCCAGTTCTCGATGTTGCGCTGCGGGCTGCCGGACACCGCGAGCGCGCCGGGCGGCACGTTGCGCCGGATGACCGTGCCCGCCCCGCTGTAGGCGCCGTCGCCGACGGTCACCGGGGCCACGAACATGTTGTCCGACCCGGTGCGCACGTGTGACCCGACCACGGTGTGGTGCTTGTCGACACCGTCGTAGTTGACGAACACGCTGGCCGCGCCGATGTTGCTGTACTCGCCGATCGTGGCATCGCCCACATAGGACAGATGCGGGACCTTGGAGCCGGTGCCGATCTCGGCGTTCTTCACCTCGACGAACGCGCCGATCTTGCCCTGGGCGCCCAGGCTGGTGCCGGGCCGCAGATACGAGTACGGGCCGACGGTCGCCCCCGGGCCGATCCGCGCGCCCGAGCCGTGCGTGCGCACGACGGTGGCGCCCGCGCCGACGGTGACGTCGGTGAGCGTGGTGTCCGGGCCGACGGTGGCGCCCTCGCCGACCGCCGTGGCGCCGCGGAGCTGCACGTTCGGCTCGATCAGCACGTCGCGGGCCAGCTCGACGCCCGCCTCGATCCAGGTGGTCGCCGGGTCGATGACGGTCACGCCCGCGCGCATCCAGCCCTCGACCACCCGTCGGTTCAGCTCGGTGCCGAGCCGGGCGAGCTGGACGCGGTCGTTGACGCCCTCCACCAGCCACGGGTCGGCGCACACCCGGGCGCCGACCCGGCGGCCGTCGCCGCGGGCGATGCCGAGCACGTCGGTCAGGTACAGCTCGCCCTGGGAGTTGTCGGTGGACAGCCGGGACAGGCCGTCGACCAGCACCGCCGCGTCGAACGCGTACACCCCGGAGTTGATCTCGGTGATCGCGCGCTGCTCGTCGGTGGCGTCCTTGTGCTCCACGATCGCGCTCACCGCGCCGTCGTCGGTGCGCAGGATGCGGCCATAGCCCGTCGGGTCTGTCACGTGCGCGGTGAGCACGGTGACCGCGTTGCCGCTCGCGGCGTGCGCGTCGAGCAGGTCGGCCAGCGTGGCCGTGTCCAGCAGCGGGACGTCGCCGTAGGTCACCAGGACCGTGCCGGTCAGCCCGGCGGGCAGCGGCGCGAGTCCGCACGACACCGCGTGCCCGGTGCCGTCCTGGGTCTCCTGCACCGCGACGGCCACCTCGCGGCCCAGATCCTTCGCCACCGACTCCAGATGGGCGCCGACCGTGTCCCGGCCGTGGCCGAGCACGACGACGAGGTGGTCCGGCGCCAGCCCGGCCGCGGCCCGCACCGCGTGTTCGACCAGCGGCCGACCGGCGACCCGGTGCAGCACCTTGGGGATCGCCGAGCGCATCCGGGTCCCCTCGCCCGCGGCGAGGATCACCGTGCTCACGCGGCCGTCGGGGCGCGCCCGATCCGGGGTGGTTGCGGACATCGCACTCCCTAGCGTCGGCGAAACACTCCAGAAGGCGCGGGTCGGCTCCGGCTGAGCGAGACGGGCGACTCCGGCCGGGAGACGATCCTACGTGGTCTCGGGCAGGACCCACGCCGGGTCGTCGCACGCCACGTCTCGCTCGGCGGGCTCGTGGTCGTCCACCTCGCCCGCGGTGATCGCCACGATGCCGTTGCCGCCCTGGCGCTTTGCCTGGTACATCGCGGCGTCCGCGCGGGCCAGCGCGCGCACCGCGGTCTCCTGCGGGCGCAGCGCGACGACCCCGACGGACAGCGTCACACCGTGCGACAGGTCGGGCGGCAGGCCCGCGACGGCGGTGACCGCGCGGCGCAGCGCGGCCTCGGCGGCATACAGCGGGGCGCCGGGCAGCAGCACGATGAACTCGTCGCCGCCGTAGCGGGCCACCATGTCGCTGCCGCGCAGCGCGTCGCGCAGCGTGCTCGCCACCACGCGCAGCACGTCGTCGCCCTCGGCGTGCGACATCCGGTCGTTGACGCCCTTGAACCCGTCGAGGTCGACCAGCGCGATGGCCAGCGGATTGCCGTTGGCGGGCGAGGAGGTCAGCGCCCGCAGCCGCTCGTCGAGGGCGCGGCGGTTGGGCAGCCCGGTGAGCGGGTCCTGCAGCGCCTGTCTGGTGATCGTGCCGTGCATCCGGGACATTCGCGCGTGCTCGCGCCGGGTCTCCAGGGTCGCGATGCGCGACTCGCGCAGGTTCCAGAGCTGCTGTTCCAGCTCGGTGGCGTAGTGCTCCAGCGCGGTCGTGGTGCGCTCGCCGCCGTCCGGGCCGGACAGCCGGGCGAACTCGCGGATCAGCCGCAGCCGCAGGGTCGGCTCGGACGCCTCGTGGTAGAGCCGCGACCGGGCGTCGCCGAGCACGCCGAGGGCCTCCTCCGCGCGCCCGGCGTGTTCCAGGCAGCGGGCCAGCGCGATGGCGACCATGACCACCTCCCGCGGGTACCGCACCAGGTCGATCAGGCCGCGGAGCTGGTCGATGTGCTGCGCCGACGGGTTCGCCAGGGCCAGCGCGGCGCCGATGGCGGGGAGCTGGGCGGCGGCCGACAGCTCGGGGTCGCGGGCGAACAGCGACTCGCGGAACGGCGCCTCCACGGCCGCCGCGATCGCCGCCGCGGTGGCGAACCGCTCGGCCGCGTCCGCGTCCTCGCCGACCCGCTCCAGCCGCAGGCCCCAGCCGACCAGCAGCCGGGTGCGGTTGATCAGGTGCGCGGCGATCCCGTGCGGCCCGGCGCTGGTTCGGATCGGCCGGTTCGCCCGGGCCATGACCTGGTCGGCGACCTCGTAGATGCCGAGCTGCATCAGCACGGTGCCGATGTCCATCAGGGTGGCCGCCCGGATCATCTCCCAGTTGCGGGCACCGAACAGAACGTCGGGGGCCATGTCCTCGTCCAGCATGGCCAGCGCGATCGCCGCCTCGGTCAGCGCGCCGTCCTCGGCGCCCGCGAGCAGCATCCGGCGCCCGTGCAGCGCGTGCGCGTTGGCCTCCAGCACGACCAGGCCGTGCCGCGCGGTGTGCGTGAGCAGCTCGTCGATCAGCGGCTCGGCCGAGCCCGAGCGCTCGTCGGCGACCACGATCCGCACGACCGCCGCCGCCCGCAGCAACTGGGCCACCATGCGCGGCTCACCGCGGCCGCGGGCCTCGGCGAGCAGGCAGTCGACCTCGTCGATGTGCCGGGTGCGGTCCGCCACGGGGCCGGTCTGGATGATGGCGGTCAGCTCGCGGGCGCGGCCCACCAGCCAGGCGTCGGAGCGCTCCTCCAACGCGGGCTGATCGACCTCGGCCCGCTGCGCGTCGTCCACGTGGGTAGGTCCACCCCCTGTGATCGGTCTCCGGGTCTGTCCGCTTGCTCCGCCGCCAGGATTCGAACCTGAACCATTGGAACCAAAATCCAAGGTGCTGCCTTTACACCACGGCGGATCGCCAGCGGGGTGACCCGCTCGCGGTGAACAACATCGTGGCACGAGTGTCCGCTGGTGGGCAGCAGTACCCGGGCTATTGATGGGTGCTCGCGTCCGATCGGGTGATATCCGGGTCACACGAATCGCGACAGTGTTACCCACCGGGTCCGGCCGGGTGCGGTGTGTTTCTTGCCACCGCAACGGCCGCGGCATCCGGTCCCGGCGCGGCACCGAATACCACCTGTGGGTCTGGACCGACCCGCGCGGCTGTCCTTACGCTGTCGTAGGTTACGGCGCCGTAGGTGAGCTGGCCTCAGTGTCGACTTCGGGAGGTACACGCGATGACGACCACCGTCGAAGCGTCAGCGGGGGCCAAGCCGATCATCGAGGGCAGGCGCAACCTGGCCACCCGGATCGCGGTCTACCTGTTCATCCTGGTGCCCTTCGCGGCGCTGGTCGCCGCCGTGCCCGCCGCCTGGGGCTGGGGGCTGGGCTGGGTCGACATCGCGCTCGCGGTGTTCTTCTTCTACCTCTCGGGGCTGGGCGTCACGGTCGGCTACCACCGGCTGTTCACCCACGGCTCGTTCAAGGCCAACCGCTGGCTCAAGATCACCCTCGCCGCGATGGGCAGCATGGCGGTGCAGAGCCCGCCGATCACCTGGGTCGCCGACCACCGCCGCCACCACGCGTTCTCCGACCGCGAGGGCGACCCGCACTCGCCGTGGCTGTTCGGCACCACGCCGGTCGCGCTTGCCCGCGGCTTCTGGCACGCGCACATGGGCTGGATCTTCGACCACGACGTCACCAACAAGGAGCGCTTCGCGCCCGACCTGATCGCTGACAAGGACATCGTCGCCGTCAACCGGCTGTTCATCCTGTTCACCGGCCTGACCCTGGCGCTGCCCGCGGTGCTCGGCGGGCTCATCACCTGGTCGTGGTGGGGCGCGCTCACCGCGTTCTTCTGGGCGGGCCTGGTGCGGATCGCGATCCTGCACCACGTCACCTGGTCGACCAACTCGATCTGCCACCTGATCGGCGAGCGCCCGTTCGTCAGCCGGGACAAGGCGGCCAACTTCTGGCCGCTGGCCATCCTCAGCTTCGGCGAGTCGTGGCACAACCTGCACCACGCCGACCCCACCTGCGCCCGGCACGGCGTCAAACGCGGCCAACTCGACACCTCGGCCCGGTTGATCTGGATCTTCGAGAAGCTCGGCTGGGTGACCGACGTCCGCTGGCCCACCGAGCGCAGGCTGGCCAAGCTCGCCGCCGAGTAGGGCGGCCTTGGCAAATTTCGTTCGCCACTGCCCCTAGGGTGGGGCCCGTGGCGGTCAGGCGGCGTGGACGCAAGGTGGTACCGGCAAGTGGAGACCCCGAGCCGCCGACGGCCGCCCGCGTGCGGATGACGGGCAAGGAGCGCAGGCAGCAACTCCTCGACGTCGCCCGCGCCCTGTTCGCCGAGAAAGGCTTCGACGGCGCCTCGATCGAGGAGATCGCCCACCGGGCCAACGTCAGCAAACCGGTCGTCTACGAACACTTCGGCGGCAAGGAGGGCATCTACGCGGTCGTTGTCGACCGCGAGATGCAGTCCCTGATGGCCGGGATGACCCACGCGCTGTCCGAGGACGCTCACCCGCGCGCCCTGCTCGAACGCGCCGCGGGCTCCCTGCTCGACTACGTCGAGGGTTCCACCGACGGCTTCCGCATCCTGGTCCGCGACTCGCCCGTGGCCACCGCGACGGGCACGTTCTCCAGTCTGCTCAACGACATCGCGAGCCAGGTCGAGCACATCCTCGGCGTGCAGTTCAGCAAGCGCGGGCACGACCCGAAGCTGGCCGCGCTCTACAGCCAGGCGCTGGTCGGCATGGTCGCGCTCACCGGCCAGTGGTGGCTGGAGGTGCGCAAGCCGAAGAAGGACGAGGTGGCCGCGCACCTGGTCAACCTGGCGTGGAACGGTCTGTCCCATTTGGAGGGTGAGCCGACGCTGCGCGAGCCGCTTTAGGGCTGGGGGGTGATCCGCAGCAGCTTGTCGTCGGCGCCGTTGGACGTCGTCACGTAGAGGGCGCCGTCCGGGCCCGTGCGGGCGGCGCGCAGGCGGCCGTACTGGTCGTCGAACTCCGGGGGGATGGCGACGGAGGTCACCGAGCCCGCCGCGTCCAGGGTGAACAGCAGCAGCTTGGCGCCCCTGAGCGCGGTCACCACCAGCGCACCGTCGAGCGCGCCCCACTGCGGGCCGGACAGGAAAGCCGCCCCGCAGATGGCTTCCGTGGTCTCGCCGGACTCCCACTTGGCGGCGATCGCGGCCGGGAACCGGGTCAGGTCGGTCATCGGCACGGCCTCGTCGTAGCCGGACACCGTGCCGCCTTGCGACGGGTCCCAGCCGTAGTTGGCGCCGGGGACGATCAGGTTGACCTCGTCGTTCTTGTCCGGGCCGTGTTCGGCGGCGAACACCTGGCCGGTGCCCGGGCGGACGGTGACGCCCTGGATGTTGCGGTGGCCGTAGGTGTAGACCGGCGACCCCGCGACCGGGTTGTCCGGCAGCGGCGCGCCCGTCTTGAGGTCGACGCGCAGCACCTTGCCGCCCAGGTTGGCGCGGTTCTGCGGGATGTCGCCGCGCGCGGTGTCGCCGGTGCCGACGAGCAGGGCGCCGTCGGGGGCGAGGGTGGGGCGGCAGCCGGAGTGTCGGCCGCTGGTCGTGATCGGCAGGCCGGTCAGCAGGTCCCGCAGCCGGGTGGCGATCTGCCCGTCCTCGGCCAGGCGCCACGTGACCAGCCGGATGTCGGTGGGCTGACCGTTCTCGGTGTGCGTCTGGCAGGTGGTGAACTCGCGCGAGGACGCGAAGTCGGGGTGCACGACCAGGCCCATCAGCCCGCCCTCGCCGCGGACCTGGACGGTCGTGGTGTCGGCCTTGACCGGCGTCACGGTCGCTCCCGGCGCGCCGGAGGACAGCAGCGCGATGGCGCCCGTGCGCTGGGTGACCAGCACCTTCCCGTCCGGCAGGAACCCGACGTCCCAGCCGTGGGTGAGTCCACTCGCGACGGTCTCCACGCGCAGGCCCGGCGCCGTCGCGCGGCTCGCGCTGACCGCCGGGGACGACGGTCCGGCCGGGATCTGGCCGGTGTTGTCCGCGGTCGAACAGCCTGCCGCCGCGATGGCGATGGTGGCGGCCAGCAGCAAGGTCCGGTGCATGACCCCACAATGCCCGGCGGCGCGTCTGACCGCCGTGAGACGGCCGTGACGGCGATCTCGGTACCGACCGGACCGGCGTGGACTGCCGTTACGGTGACCCCGTGATCGAGCGGGCGAGCGAACCAGTGTCACCGGGCGAGCACCTCGTCCTGAGCGTCGACGGCCCGGTGGCGACCCTGACCATCGACCGGCCCGCCAAGCGCAACGCGCTGAGCTTCGAGATGTGGACCGCGCTGCCCGGCGTCGTGGCCGAGGTCGCCGCGCACGACGACGTGCGGGTGCTGGTCATCCGCGGCACGGACACCTTCTCGGCGGGCGCCGACATCAGCGAGTTCGGCACCCTGCGCCGCGACCCCGATGGCGCCCACGCGTACGGCCAGGCCATCGACGCCGCGACGGCGGCCATCATCGGGCTGGCCAAGCCGACCATCGCGGCCATCACCGGCTACTGCATCGGCGGCGGCTGCGAACTGGCGCTGTCCTGCGACCTGCGGCTGGCCGCCGACGACGCCGGGTTCGGCATCACCCCGGCCAAGCTCGGCATCGTGTTCAACCTGACCTCGACCAAGCGCCTGGTCGACGCCGTCGGCCCGGCCTGGGCCAAGCAGATCCTGTTCACCGGCGACCTCATCGACGCCCCCACCGCGCTGCGCATCGGCCTGGTCAACGAACTGCACCCGGCCGACGCCCTGCCCGAGCGCGTCCAGGACCTGGCCGACCTGATGGCCACGCGCTCCCAGGTGACCGTCCGCGGCGCCAAGACCATCATCGCCCGCATCACCGCGGGCCAGTCCACTGAGGACGACGAGGTGCGCGCGCTCTACGCGCACTCGGTGGCCAGCGCCGACTATGCCGAGGGCGTCACCGCGTTCCTGGAGAAGCGCCCGCCCCGGTTCTGACCTCAGGTCAGGTCGGTGAGTTCGGCGGCCAGGTTCGCCCCAGCAGTCGCTTTCCCACCGTGCCCCCGAATTGTCCACATCCGCCAAATCCATCCACAGAAAATCCGCACCCCCAGCCCGACCCGCCCTCGCCGATAGACTGGAGCAGGGCCGACCCCCCGAGGTGGGTGGGGGTTTGACCTGGGTGGGGTTTGACCTGGGTGGGGGTTTGACCTGGGTGGGGCTATCGGCGCGACGACTGTCGGGGCGAGCACGTAGGCTGGGCCGCAGCGAACCCCTCCGCAGGACTCTAGGTCCCGGGCAGGGGTCTGTCCGCATTTCGATCACAAAGGACACCTACCTCTCGTGTCGAAGGCCCCGCTCCACGGTCTGCTCGAAGCCCTCCTCACCGATCCCGCGTGCACCGCCGTCGTCGAGGCGGCGGGCGCTCCCGCCGTCGAGCTGCAGGGGCCGGTCGCGGCCCGGCCGCTGGTCGTCGCCGCGCTGGCCGCCGCCCAGGGCGCGAACCGGCCCGTGCTGGCCGTCACCGCGACCGGCCGCGAGGCCGACGACCTGGTCTCGGTCCTCGGCGACCTGCTCGGCCGCGACGTCGTGGCGAACTTCCCGTCCTGGGAGACGCTGCCGCACGAGCGGCTGTCCCCGCGCGCGGACACCGTCGGCGGCAGGCTCGCGATCCTGCGCAGGCTGGCCCACCCCGAGGAGCATCCGGCGGGCCCGGTCAAGGTGCTCGTGGCCACCGTGCGCAGCCTCATCCAGCCGATGGCGCCCGGCCTGGGCGAGTTGGCCCCCGTGCACCTGCGGACCGGCGTCGAGCTGGACTTCGATGGGGTCGTCGCGCGCCTGGCCGACCTGGCCTACCTGCGCGTCGACATGGTGGAGAAGCGCGGCGAGTTCGCCGTGCGCGGCGGCATCGTCGACCTGTTCCCGCCCACCGCCGAGCACCCCGTGCGGGTGGAGTTCTGGGGCGACGAGGTCACCGAGATCCGCCCGTTCGCGGTGGCCGACCAGCGCTCGCTGCCCGGTGAGCTGAGCGAGATCACCGCGCCGCCGTGCCGCGAGCTGTTGCTCACCGGGGACGTGCGCGAGCGCGCGGCGGCGCTGGCCCAGCTCCACCAGAGCGACGCCCACCTCTACGAGATGCTCGACAAGCTGGCCAACGGCATCCCGTCGGAGGGCATGGAGGCGCTCATCCCGGCGCTGTGCCACGGCGAGATGCAGCTCCTCACCGACGTCGTCCCGGCGGGCACGCACGTGCTCATCAACGACCCGGAGAAGATCCGCACCCGCGCGCACGACCTGGTGCGCACCGGCCAGGAGTTCCTGGAGGCGTCCTGGATGGCCGCGGCGGGCGGCGGCAAGGCCCCCATCGACCTCGGCGCGTCGGCCTACCGCGACCTCGGCGACATCGCCGCGCACGCCCGCGACGGCGACCACCCCTGGTGGACACTCTCGCAGCTCACCACCCCCGACCCCGCCGCGCTGCACCTGGACATCCGCCCGGTCGACTCCTACCGGGGCGACATCGAGCGCGCCTTCGCCGACCTGCGCGCCCACACCGCCGCGGGCGGCGCCGCCGTGCTGGTGCTGCCCGGCACCGGCACGGCCAAACGCGCCGTCGAGCAGCTCGGCGAGGCCGACATCCCGGCCAGGCTGGCCGAGGACGGCCTCCCGGCGGCACCCGAGCCCGGTCTGGTCACGGTGGTGCGCGGCGCCATCGAGGACGGGTTCAGCGCGCCCGCCTGCGCGCTCGTCGTGCTCACCGAGTCCGACCTCACCGGCGGCAGGCACGGAACGTCCACAAGGGACATGTCGGCGAAGATGCCGTCCCGCCGCCGCAACGCGGTCGACCCGCTGGCGCTGCGGACCGGCGACTACGTGGTGCACGAGCAGCACGGCATCGGCCGGTACGTGGAGATGGTGCGGCGCACCGTCGCGGGCGCGACGCGCGAGTACCTGGTGCTGGAGTACGGCAGCGCCAAGCGCGGCCACCCCGGCGACAAGCTGTTCGTGCCGACCGACCAGCTCGACGAGATTTCCCGCTACGTCGGCGGCGAGCTGCCCACGCTGAACAAGCTCGGCGGCGCCGACTGGAAGAACACCAAGGCCAAGGCGAAGAAGGCGGTCAAGCAGATCGCCGCCGAGCTGGTGCAGCTCTACGCCGCCCGGCAGGCCGCGCCCGGCCACGCGTTCGGCCCGGACACCCCGTGGCAGCGCGAGCTGGAGGACGCGTTCCCGTTCACCGAGACCATCGACCAGCTCGCCGCGATCGACGAGGTCAAGGCCGACATGATGCGCGGCGTGCCGATGGACCGCGTCATCTGCGGCGACGTCGGCTACGGCAAGACCGAGATCGCGGTGCGCGCGGCGTTCAAGGCGGTGCAGGACGGCAAGCAGGTCGCCGTGCTGGTGCCGACCACGCTGCTCGCCCAGCAGCACCTCAACACCTTCGCCGGGCGGATGCACTCGTTCCCGGTGACAGTGAGGGGATTGTCGCGGTTCACCCACGCCGCCGAGTCCGAGGAGACCATGGAGGGGCTCGCCGACGGCAGCGTCGACATCGTCATCGGCACCCACCGGCTACTGCAGACCGGCTTGCGGTACAAGGATCTCGGCCTCGTGATCGTGGACGAGGAGCAGCGGTTCGGGGTGGAGCACAAGGAGCACATCAAGGCCCTGCGCACGCACGTCGACGTGCTCACCATGTCCGCCACGCCGATCCCGCGCACGCTGGAGATGTCGCTCGCGGGCATCCGCGAGATGTCGACCATCCTGACCCCGCCGGAGGACCGGCACCCGATCCTCACCTACGTCGGCGGTTACGACGACAAGCAGGTCGGCGCCGCGATCCGGCGTGAGCTGCTGCGCGACGGCCAGGTCTTCTACGTGCACAACCGGGTCGCCTCGATCGAGAAGGCGGCGCGCCGGATTCGCGAGCTGGTCCCCGAGGCCCGCGTGGTCACCGGGCACGGCCAGATGAACGAGGACAAGCTGGAGAAGCTCATCCAGGGCTTCTGGGAGCGCGAGTACGACGTGCTCGTCTGCACCACGATTGTCGAGACCGGCCTGGACATCTCCAACGCCAACACGCTGATCGTGGAGCGCGGCGACATGCTCGGCCTGGCCCAGCTCCACCAGTTGCGCGGCCGGGTCGGCCGCGGCCGCGAGCGCGGGTACGCCTACTTCCTCTACCCGCCGGAGTCCCCGCTCACCGAGCACGCGCACGACCGACTCGCCACCATCGCGCAGAACACCGAGTTGGGTGCGGGCATGGCCGTGGCGATGAAGGATCTGGAGATCCGCGGCGCGGGCAACATCCTCGGCGCGGAGCAGTCCGGCCACATCGCGGGTGTCGGCTTCGACCTCTATATCCGGCTGGTCGGCGAGGCGGTCGAGGCGTTCCGCAAGCACGCGGGCGCGCCCGGCGCGGAGGACGAGGAGGAGCTGGCCGAGGTCCGCGTCGACCTGCCCGTCGACGCGCACATCCCGCACGACTACGTCCCCGGTGAGCGGCTGCGCCTGGAGGCGTACCGCAAGCTGGCCGCAGCCCAGGACGCGGCGGGTCTGGCCGCGGTGCGCGAGGAGCTGCTCGACCGCTACGGCGAGCCGCCCGCGCCCGTGGTCAACCTGCTCGCCGTCGCCGAGTTCCGGCACGCCTGCCGCAGGCACGGGGTCACCGAGGCGATCGGCCAGGGCAGCGGCATCCGCTTCGCCCCGCTGCCGCTGCGCGACTCGCAGCTCGTGCGGCTCAAGCGGCTCTACCCGAAGGCGACGCACAAGGCCGTGACGAACACGGTCAACGTCCCGCGGCCCACCGAGGGCGGCGCGGGCGGGCGCATCGGCGCGCCCGTGCTGCGCGACCGGGACCTGCTCGACTGGTGCACCAAGTTCCTCGACTCGCTGGCCGTGGCGCCCGCCCCCGCGGGAGTGAGCTAGCCAACACCGCGGCATTCACCCGGGGAATGACCCGGGCAACCGGCCCTGACCTGGGTCCGCAACCCGAAAGGGTGGTCGTCGGTCGGGGGGTGCCGCTGTGAGAGGCTACGGCACTGTGACCACCGTCATTGGCCGTCGACGCCTGCTCGTCGCCCTGTTCGCCGTGCTCGGACTGGTGCTCAGCGCCTGCTCGTCCGGGCCGAGCCAGGTCAACGCCGCGGCCATCGTGAACGGCGAGACCATCGGCGTCGACCGGGTGCAGGACCTGGTCGACAAGGCCGTCAAGGCCGAGCCCGCCGCCAAGGTGCTGGTCGAGCAGCGCAAGCTCGACCTGCTCTCCCGGGCGGTGTTGCGCCAGCTCGTGCTGCACGAGTTGATCAAGGCGTACACGGCCAAGAATCCGATCACGGTCGACCCGGGTCGGGTCGCGGAGCTGGCCAAGCAGCTCACCGAGTCGCTGGAGCCGCTGCCGACCGACGGTACCGCCGCGCCCGAGGCGATCATCGACAGTGCGATCAACAAGTCCTTCGACGCCACCGAGCTGGCCCAGGACTACCTGACGCTCGCCGAGATCGGCGCCAAGCAGGCGCCGACCCTGTCGGTCACCTTCGACTTCTCCCTCATCGCCCCCGGCGGCCCCGAGGAGCAGCAGGGTTCGCTGCGCGCCCAGGCACTCGACAAGGCCCGCCAGCTCGCCGAGGGCCTCGACCAGGCCGGGAGGGTCATCGACGCCGACGTGGCCGCCGGGTTGCAGGCCGCGAAGGATCAGACGATCACGCCTGCGCTGGCCCCGGACATCGCGGGCAGTGCGCTGTTCGGAACCCCCGAGAACACCGTCGTCGCCTTCCAGCCGGACCCGCAGAGCGCGACCTGGGTGGTCGCGCTCGTCCGCAAGCGCGACACCAACGCCACCCCGGACGGCGGCGCGCAGGCCCCGGACCCGCGGCTGGCCACCACGCTCGGCCCGCGGCTGCTCCAGTCCACGGTGGCCGAGGCCGGGGTGAAGATCAGCCCGCGCTACGGCGTGTGGGACCTCGCGGCCATGGCCATCGCGCCGAGCGAGGGCGAGACTGTCGGCGTGGTCATCCCGGTCAAGAACACCAGCGCCCGGTGACGGTGCACCGCGGCACCGCCGTGGTGCTGGTGCGCGGGGAGACCGTCCCCGCGGCGGCTGTCGCGCTGCTGCGTGCCGCGAAACGCGTTTACACGGCGGGCGGCGCCGACCCCGCTCTGGGCGACGCCCCCGCGCCCGCCGGACTGCTCGATGAGGCGGTCACGTCGCCGATCGTGCTGGTCAGCGCCGATGCCGCCGATCCCGCCGCCGCGGCGCTGAGTGCCGCGGGTGCGCCCGTGCACGACACACTCGGCACCGGCCTGGTCGCCGCCGCGCTGGTGATGGACCGGCTGCGCTCGCCCGGCGGGTGCCCGTGGGACGCCGAGCAGACCCACGAGTCGCTGCGCCAGTACCTGGTCGAGGAGTGCTTCGAACTGCTGGAGGCCATCGAGGAGGGCGACCGGCCCGCGCTGCGCGAGGAACTCGGCGACGTGCTGCTCCAGGTGCTGTTCCACGCCCGAGTGGCCCAAGAGGACACAGACGACCCGTTCACGATCGATGACGTGGCGGACGCACTCGTCGCCAAGCTCGTCGGCAGGCATCCGCACGTGTTCGCGGGCGGCGACCCCGCCGTGCGCGACGCCCGGTCCCAGGAACACCGCTGGGAGGAACTCAAGCAGCAGGAGAAGCGCCGCGAGTCCAGTGTGGACGGTGTGGCGCTGGGACAACCCGCGCTGGCCCTGGCCGCGAAACTGGCCCAACGCACCGCGCGCGCGGGCTTCCCCGGCGACCTGCTGCCCGGCCACGACTCGGTCGGCGCCCGCCTGTTCGACCTGGCCGCGCTGGCCAAACTCGCGGGCCAGGACCCGGAGGGCGAGCTGCGCTCGGTGGCTCGCCGGTTCGCCGCCGACGTCCGCGCGGCGGAGAACGCCGCCCGCGCCGCTGGCATCGATCCGGCTCGGATGGACCACGACACCTGGCGGCGGCACTGGCCCGCACGGTGAAAGTTGCGGCGGCTGTCGGTGGCAGTGACTAATTTGGCAGGGTGACCGACGCCTATGTCAGATTTCCCCACCTGCACGCCGACCTGATCACGTTCGTCGCCGAGGACGACGTGTGGCTGGCGCCCGCCGATGGCGGCCGCGCCTGGCGGGTGTCGGCCGACCGGGTGCCGGTGAGCAACCCGCGGTTCGCCCCGGACGGCGCCACGATCGCCTGGACCAGCACCCGCGACGTCGAGCCGGAAGTGCACGCCGCCCCGGTCGACGGCGGCCCGAGTACCCGGCTGACGCACTGGGGCGACGTGCGCACCGAGGTGCTCGGCTGGACCCCGGACGGCCGGGTGCTGGCGACCACCGCCACCGGCCAGCCCTCGACCCGGCGCACCTGGGCGCACGCGGTGCCGCTCGACGGCAGCCCCGCCGAGCGGCTGCCCTACGGCCCCGTGGGCGCCGTGGCGATCGCCGGGTCCGGCGCGGTGCTGCTCGGCACCGGGGTCTCCCGCGAACCGGCCTGGTGGAAGCGCTACCGCGGCGGCACCGCGGGCAAGATTTGGGTCGACCCGGACGGCGACGGCGGGTTCCGCCGCATTCTGTCCGATGTGGACGGACACATCGTCGACCCGATGTGGGTGGCCGACCGGATCGCGTTCCTGTCCGACCACGACGGCGTCGGCAACCTGTACTCCTGCACCCCAGACGGCACCGACGTGCGCAAGCACAGCGAGCACGAGTTCTACGCCCGCAACGCCACCACCGACGGCACCCGCGTGGTCTACCACAGCGCCGGTGAGCTGTGGCTGCTCGACGGCCTCGACGCCGAGCCCCGCCGCGTCGAGGTGCGCCTCGGCGGCCCGCGCGGCTCGCGCCAGCCGCACCAGATCGCGCCCGCGGGCCACCTCGGCCACGTGGGCCCGGACAAGACCGGGCGGGCCAGCGCGATCGAGGTGCGCGGCACCGTGCACTGGCTGACCCACCGCGACGGCCCGGTCCGCGCCCTCGCCGTCGAACCGGGTGTGCGCGCCCGGCTGCCGCAGGTGCTCGGCGACACCGGTCAGGTCGTCTGGGTCACCGACGCCGAGGGCGAGGACGCGCTGGAGTTCTCCCCGGTCGAGGGCCGCGCGCCGGGCGAGAGCCCGCGCCGGGTCGGTGCCGGGCAGCTCGGCCGGGTGCTGGAGTTGGCGGCGTCGCCGGACGGCAGGCGCGTCGGCGTGGTCACCCACGACGGCAGGCTGCTGCTGGTCGACGTCGACGGCGGCGAGCTCCACCAGGTGGTCAAGGCCGACGAGATGGACCCGACCGGGCTGGTGTTCTCGCCGGACTCCGGCTGGCTCGCCTGGGCGCACCCCGGCCCGAGCCCGCTGCGGCACATCAGGATGGTCAACACCACCGATCTGTCCATTGTGGACGTCACGCCGCTGCGCTTCGTGGACTTCGACCCGGCGTTCACCCTCGACGGCAAGCACCTCGCGTTCCTGTCCTACCGCAGCTTCGACCCGATCTACGACGTGCACGTGTTCGACCTGTCCTTCGCCAACGGCACCCGGCCCTACCTGGTGCCGCTCGCGGCCACCACGCCGTCGCCGTTCGCGCCGCTGCGCGAGGGCAGGCCCTTCGGCGACCCCGACGACAAGGACAAGCACGATGACGAGGACGACGCCGCCCCGCGCACGTCGGTCGACATCGACGGCATCGCCGACCGGGTGGTCGCCTTCCCGGTGGTCGCGGCGCGCTACTCGGGTCTACTCGCGGGCAAGGGCGGCGTGCTGTGGCTGCGCGACCCGCTCACCGGCGCCCTCGGCGACGACCTGGACGACCTCGGCGAGGACTCGCCCCGCTCGGTGCTGGAGCGCTACGACCTGACCAAGCTCAAGGTCGACACCCTGGTCGACGGCCTGGACGAGGTCTGGACCAGTGGCGACGGCCAGCGCATCGTGATCCGCGACGGCCGCGCCGTCAAGGTGCTGCCCGCCGACCGCAAGGCCGACTCCGACGACGGCTCCGAGGACAACATCACCGTCGACCTGGGCCGCATCCGGGTCCGCGTCGACCCGTCCGCCGAGTGGCGCCAGTCGTTCGACGAGACCGGCAGGCTCATGCGCGACCTGTTCTGGCGCGCCGACATGGGCGGGGTCGACTGGGCCGGTGTGCTGGCCCGCTACCGCCCGCTGGTCGACACGGTCGGCTCGCACGACGAACTGGTCGACCTGCTCTGGGAGGTGCAGGGCGAGCTGGGCACCTCCCACGCCTACGTCGTCGCCCCCGGCAAGGGCGCCGACCACAAGCGCAGGCTCGGCCTGCTCGGCGCCGACCTGGCGCGCGACGCCGACGGCGCCTGGCGGATCACGGACATCGTGCCGGGGGAGAGTTCCGACCCGCGCGCCCGCTCGCCGCTGCGCGCGCCGGGCGTCGCGGTCCGGGTGGGCGACGCCGTCGCAGCCGTCGACGGCAGGCCGGTCGACCCGGCGCAGGGTCCCGCGCCGCTGCTGGTCGGCACCGCGGGTCACCCGGTGGAGTTGACCATCGCGCCCAAGGGCGGCGGCGCGTCCCGCCGGGTCGTGGTCGTGCCCCTGCTCGACGACACGCCGCTGCGCTACCAGGCGTGGGTCAACGGCAGGCGTGCCCACGTGCACGCCGCCACCGAGGGCCGCGTCGGCTACCTGCACGTGCCCGACATGGTGGCCAACGGCTGGGCGCAGTTGCACCGCGACCTGCGCCTGGAGATGCGCCGCGAGGCCGTGGTGGTCGACGTCCGGGAGAACCGCGGCGGCCACCTGTCCCAGCTCGTGATCGAGAAGCTCAGCCGCAAGATCGTCGGCTGGGGCCGCGCCCGCGACGGCTACTACGAGGAGACCTACCCCCTCGACGCCCCCCGCGGCCCGATCGTCGCGGTCGCCGACGAGTTCTCCGGCTCCGACGGCGACATCGTCAACGCCGCGATCAAGGCCCTGGGCATCGGCCCGGTCGTCGGCACCCGCACCTGGGGCGGGGTGATCGGCATCGACATGAAGTACCACCTGGTCGACGGCACCCTGGTCACCCAGCCGCGGTACGCGACCTGGATGCAGGGCCAGGGCTGGGACGTGGAGAACCACGGCGTCGACCCGGACATCGAGGTCGTCACCACGCCGCAGGACTACGCCGCCGACCGCGACCCGCAACTCGACACGGCCATTCGGATCGCGCTGGAGGGCCTGGCCGAGCGACCGGCCGCGACCCCGCCGGAGCTGCCTCCGCTGCCCTGACGGGAAGATGGCGATCATGGCATTCGACGGCGCGACCAGTGGCCCCCGGATTGGCCCCTGCATGTCGGCTCCCCAAGTGGCACCGTGACGGCCAAGATGGGCTGGTGAGTCTTAACGCGCTGGGTGTGCTGGTCCGTGACCTTCGGTCAGCCATGGGATGGTCGCAAGCTCGGCTTGCCGAAGAGTTGTGCGACGTTTCGGGACACTCGACGGCCACCCGAGAGGATGTGTCGCGGTGGGAGCGGGGAAAACGGACTCCTGGGCCCTATTGGCTGGCGCACCTGGCAACTGTGCTCGAAGTGCCCCGTCAGGTTCTGGAGGGGGCGAAGGTGGACCGTCGAGGGTTCATCAGCTCGATGGCGGCGACGGCGATCGCACCGGTCATCGTGTCGGATCTCATCGCTCACGGATTTGACGCGGCGATCCGAGCAGGCGGCCCGGATACGGAGGAATGGCGAGAGCGGTTAGCAACTTACGGTTTTGACTATATGACCGAGGGTGCTGGCGAAATGCAACGCAGGCTTGCCGGGGACCTCGTGGTCGCTCAACAGCAGTTGGACACGCCACGAATGTGGGACATCGTTGCCAAACTGATGACGTTGTTTGCAAAAACGTTTCCCGGGTCGGACGGCTCGAAAGCCGTCACGTGGTATCGGAACGCCATTATTGCGGCGGACCGATCCGAGAATGTCGAAGCCAGAGTGTGGGTTCGCGGTCGTGCCGCTATCGCGTTGGGCTATGAGGGCGCATCGCTTGGCATAGCCGACATGTTGGCCGAACAGGCGTTGCAGATAAGTGACAAGCCGTCGATAGGTCGCCTGAATGCCCTGATGGGAAAGGCGCATGCCGCTGCTCTTCGTGGCGACATGGATGCAGCGCGCAATCTGCTCACCGAGGGGCGCAGAGTCTTCGACCAGGCCGGGAGTGGCGACGAGGCGACGGATTACGCCGTTCCGTACTGGCGAATGAACGTTTTCATGTCTCTGCTTTTCGCGCGACTCGGCGATGAGACTGGGGCCGAACGGGCACAGGAAACGGCTCGCGAGCACCTGCCCGTCACCCTGCCCCGGTTCAAGACCCACCTGGATCTGCATCGCGGCCTGATGATGGTACGTGCCGGAGATAGGCCCGGGGGAGTCGAATACGGCGAAGCCGCGCTCGCGGCATTGCCCCCGGAGCGGCACAGCCTGACCCTGCGAATGTTGATGAACGAAATTCGCGCCACCTGACAAGTTGGCCCCTGTGCTGGCCCTGGCTGGTTCGGATCCTGGCTCGTACCTTAACTAATCAAGGCGGATTGATCTGCCGAGCTTTCGGACGGTACCGCGTGACGGAACTTCAGAGAACGGGGACTATGATGACGATAGGTGTGATCAGTGAGATCGAACCGAGAACTCTGATTGACGAGACGCTGTTCGACCGGCTTGTCTGCAGGATAGTGGAAGACGACGGACTGGGCGTGGAAATGGCGACGAGGGTACTTGAACAGTCCCTGGTGTTCCTGAAGGCTTGTGCGGACAACCCCGGCCTTGCGCTCTCGCCGTCGAAGGCTGTGGACGTGGGGTGGCACACTTTCGTGCTGCACACATTCGACTATGCGCGTTTCTGTGACAGCGTGGCCGGGCGCTTCATCCATCACAATCCGATTCGTACTGACGATATCCGAACCGGCGCCGCGTTGAAACGGACAATGTCCGCGCTGCGGGCAACCGGTTTCCGGGTCGATGAAGAACTCTGGCGGGTGGATTCGGCCGACTGCAACCAGTGTCATGCTGGTTGCTACGACAGCCCGTAGGCGCCTGTTGTGCGTATTCCGTGGGAGGGTCTGCCGTCGAATCTTCGGGCGGAGATCGAGAGCAGGACTGGCGGAGTGATCTCTGCGGTGCCGGTCTCGGGTGGGGCCGCAGAGATCGCCTTGAACCTCACCACAGCCTCGGGGCAGGTGTTTCTCAAGGGTGCGCGTGGCGAACGGGCCGGAATCGAGCGTCGGGTGCAGAAATTTCTCCCTGCTCGCGCGCCGAAGATGTTATGGCATACGGACGTGGACTCCTGGCTGATTCTCGCGTTCGAGTACATCTCAGGTCGTAATGCCGTCCTCACGCCAGGATCGCCCGATCTTGGGCTCGTTGCCGATGCGGTGCGCGACATCTCTGGCGTTCGGTGTCCTGAACTGCCGGTGCTTCCGGCCGAGAAGAGATGGGCTCCCTACGCCACTGCGGAGCGGCTGAACTATCTCCGTGGCGACAGCCTCGTCCACACGGATCCCACCGCCGAGAACTTCATTGTCACCGATGGTGGAGTCCGAGTCGTGGACTGGGGATGGCCGAGCTTGGGGGCACCCTGGCTCGACACCGCCACGTTGGTCGTGCGGTTGATCCAATCGGGGCACGACCCCTGGCAGGCCGAGGACTGGGCCGCAGACGTTTCGGCATGGCGCGCTGCACCGCGTGCGGGGATACGGGTCTACGCAGAGGTTCGAGCCGTCGTTGCGGCGCGGAACTCGGCTCCCATCTGTAGCTCATGGCACACCTACCTCGCTTGGCTGAACACTGTTTGACCAGCGCGTGGCGGTGACTCGGACGTCGAAGTCGGCACCACGCCGCAGGACTACGCGGCAAGCCCGCGACCCCGCCGGAGCTGCCTCCGCTGCCCTGACGGGAAGATGGCGATCATGGGATTCGACGGCGCGACCGAGAGCATGATCCGGGCGAACGAGGCCAATTGGGATGCCCGCACCCCAATCCACGTGGCCAGCGAGTTCTACGGCGTCGCCACCCGCGACCCGGCCGACTGGTTCGCCGCCTACGAGTGGGCGGACCTGGGCGAGGTGCGCGCCAAGGACGTCGCGCACCTGCAGTGCCACATCGGTTCGGAGACGATGGCCTTCGCCCGGCGGGGCGCGCGGACGGTCGGGCTGGACATCTCGGCCGAGTCCGTGCGCGCGGCCCAGCGCATCGCGGCGGCGGCCGGGCTCGACGTGTCCTATGTCAAGTCCGATGTGTACAGTGCGGCGGATGCGTTGGGGCGCGGGCGTTTCGACGTCGTCTACACCGGCAAGGGGGCGTTGTGTTTCCTGCCCGACCTCGACCGGTGGGCCGAGCAGGTCGCCGCGCTGCTGCGCCCGGGCGGCCAGTGCTACCTGGTCGAGTTCCACCCGCTGCTGCACTCGCTGAGCCGGGTGCCGCCGCCGGACGGCAGCCAGGACCTGCTGCTGCGCCACGACTATCTCGAAGGCCGCGGCCACGCCCGCGAGGACGGCACCCACACCTACACCGACGGCCCCACGCTGACCGAGGGCCTGGAGTACTACGAGTGGTGCCACGGCCTCGGCGAGGTCGTCACCGCACTGGTGACCGCGGGCCTGCGGATCACGCTCGTGCGGGAGTCCCAGGAGATCCCGTGGCGGCGCTGGGCGGCGATGACCGCAACCGAGGGCGTCTGGCACCGGCTGCCCGAGAGCGCCCCGCGCATCCCGCTGCTCTACGCGGTCCAGGCGGTCAAGCCCGCGCCATGATCGACACCCGTCGCGGGCCTGCCGTTCTTGCAATCCCCGGGAGACTTCCCCGTAGCCTGGCTTTGTGGCCGCAACTCCGACACCACCGCCGACCACGTTCCCCGCCGGGCCCCCGGTGGCTCCCGAGCCACCCGGGCGCGGCCCGGTGCGCAGGCTGGCGGGCCGACTGCTGCTGGTCGCCGCGCTCGTCGCGGCGGCTGTCGGCGGCGTGCTGCTGGTCGAGCGGGCCACCGAGCCGCGCTCGCCATCGGCGCGCCCCCAACGGTTCGTGGTGCCCGCGCTCGACGTCGACCCGGGCGCCGCGGTGCCGCAGGCGCGGCCCGCGCCCACCAGCCCCGACCTGCGCGCGTGGGCCGACATGGTCGCCGCGCGCACCGACATCCCCGCGCGGGCCCTCGTCGCCTACGTCAACGCCGAGCTGACCACCCGGGCGCGCACCCCGGGCTGCAACCTCACCTGGGCCACCCTCGCGGGCGTCGGCCGCGTCGAGTCGCACCACGGCCAGTACCGCGGCACGCGCGTCGGGGAGGACGGCAGGCTGTCCCGGCCGATCATCGGCATCCCGCTCGACGGCTCGCCCGGCGTGCGCGCCATCTCCGACACCGACGGCGGCAGGCTCGACGGCGATACCCGCTGGGACCGCGCGGTCGGCGCGATGCAGTTCCTGCCGACCACCTGGTCGCGTTGGTCGGCCCGCGCCAACGGCGACGGCACCAGCCCCGACCCGCAGAACCTGGACGACGCCGCCCTCACCGCCGCCCGCTACCTGTGCGCCAGCGGCGGCGACCTCGCCACCGGCCGCGGCTGGTGGAAGGCCGTGCTCACCTACAACGAGTCGACCAAGTACGGCCGCGACGTCTTCAGCGGCGCCGACGCCTACGCCCGCAAAGCCGCCGAACTCGGCTAGTGGTCACGACCGCGCTAGGGCCGGTCGCGTTCGACGGCGATTCGGGCGTTCACCTCGCCGAGCGCCTCCTGGTACTCCGGCACCGGGTTCATCGCCACGGCCATTCGGAGCTGGGTCTGCGCCTCGGTGAGTCTGCTCTGCCGCTGCAGCGTCCGGCCGAGCGCGAACCGCGCGTAGTGATCGGTGGGGTCGAGGTCGAGCACCCGGAGAAACGCCTGTTCGGCGCGGCGCAACTGGGCCGAGCCGAGGTAGGCCCGGCCGGCGAGCAACTGCACGCTTGGCGCGTCCGGCTCGGCGTCGAGCACGGGGGCCAGCGCGGCCAGGGCGTCGAGCGGCCTGCGTTGCGCCACCAGCGACTCGGCGTGCCGAAACGCTTCGAAGGTGTCCCTGCCGTCCTCCGTCATAGTTCGATCAACACTACCCGGGGCGGCGCTGTTCCTCGACCCTCCGGCGGAGTGACCGCGCGTGCCTTGCGGCCGTCCGCCGAAGCGCCCGGCTAGGCTCAGGGTGGAGTAGTAGGACGGCTTGTGAGGAGCACCACGTGGCGGTCATCGAGCAGGTCGGCGCACGCGAGATCCTGGACTCGCGCGGCAATCCCACCGTCGAGGTGGAGGTCGCGCTGGACGACGGGACCTTGGCGCGGGCGGCGGTCCCCTCCGGTGCCTCGACCGGCGAACACGAGGCGGTGGAGCTGCGCGACGGCGATCCCAACCGCTACTTCGGCAAGGGCGTGGAGAAGGCCGTCACCGCGGTCCTCGACGAGATCGGCCCCGAGTTGGTGGGCATCGACGCGGTCGACCAGCGCATCGTCGACCAGAAGCTGGTCGACCTCGACGGCACGCCGGACAAGTCGCGGCTGGGGGCCAACGCCATCCTCGGCGTGTCCCTCGCGGTGGCGAAGGCGGCGGCCGAGTCCAGCGGCCTGGAGCTGTTCCGCTACCTCGGCGGCCCGAACGCGCACGTGCTCCCCGTGCCGATGCTGAACATCCTCAACGGCGGCGCGCACGCCGACACCGATGTCGACATCCAGGAGTTCATGATCGCGCCGATCGGCGCGGAGAGCTTCCGCGAGGCGCTGCGCTGGGGCACCGAGGTCTACCACTCGCTCAAGGCCGTGCTCAAGAGCAAGGGCTTGGCCACCGGCCTCGGCGACGAGGGTGGCTTCGCGCCCAGCCTGTCCAACAACCGCGAGGCGCTCGACCTGATCCTGGTCGCCATCGAGAAGGCGGGCTACACCCCGGGCCGCGACATCGCGCTCGCCCTGGACGTCGCGGCCACCGAGTTCTACGCCGACGGCGCCTACACCTTCGAGGGCGCCAAGAAGAGCGCCGAGCAGCTCAACGCCTACTACACCGAGCTGATCGACGCCTACCCGATGGTGTCGATCGAGGACCCGCTCGCCGAGGACGACTGGGACGGCTGGGTGCGGCTGACCGCCGAGATCGGCGAGCGCGTCCAACTTGTCGGCGACGACCTGTTCGTCACCAACCCCGACCGGCTGGAGGAGGGCATCGCCCGGCGCGCGGCCAACGCGCTGCTGGTGAAGGTCAACCAGATCGGCACCCTGTCCGAGACGCTCGACGCGGTCACCCTCGCCACCTCGTACGGCTACCGCAGCATGATGAGCCACCGGTCGGGCGAGACCGAGGACACCACGATCGCCGACCTCGCCGTCGCGACGGGGGTCGGTCAGATCAAGTCCGGCGCCCCCGCCCGCAGCGAGCGCGTCGCCAAGTACAACCAGCTCCTGCGCATCGAGGAGACCCTCGGCGACGCCGCGCGGTACGCGGGCGACCTCGCGTTCCCGCGCTTCACGCCGGAGTCCTAGCGCGATGGCGGGGCGCGGAACGGAGCGGGGCGGCCGCAGCAGTGGCGCGGCGGCCGCGCGCAGGCCGGAGAGCGTCCGCAGGCCGCGCTCGGCCGCCGCGCCCCAGGAGGAGCCACCGCGTCCCGTGTCGGTGGGCAGGCGCAAGTTGCGGGCCCCGCTCGGGCTGTCCACGACGCGCCGTGCCGCCGTTCTCGCGACGGTGGTCGGCGCGCTGGCGCTGAGTGTGGCGGTGCCGCTGCGGACGTACTTGTCGCAGCGGTCCGATGTGGAGTTACAGGAGCAGCGCCAGGCCGACTTACGGGCCCAGGTCGACCAACTTGAGCAGCGCAAGGCGCAGTTGGCCGACCCGGAGCAGGTGAAGGCCGAGGCCCGCAGGAGACTGCGGTACGTGATGCCGGGAGAGACGCCGTACATGGTCGAGTTGCCAGCCGACGCGGGCGGACCGGGTGCCGACCCGGCCCGGCCGAACCCGATTCCGCAGCAGGTCTGGTACCAGGCGTTGTGGGACTCGGTGACGGGGGCGCGCGGGTGATCTTCGAACCGGTCACCCAGACCGACCGCGACACCGTCGCCGAGCAGTTGGGCCGCACCCCGCGCGCCATCCGCGCCGTCGCGGCCCGCTGCCCGAGCGGCCACCCGTCGGTCATCCAGACCAGCCCCCGGCTGGAGGACGGCACCCCGTTCCCCACGCTGTACTACTTGACGTGCGCCAAGTTGGCGTCGTTGGTGAGCACGCTGGAGACCACCGGCCTGATGCGCGAGATGACCGAGCGCTTGGCGGTGGACCCGGACTTGGCGGCGCAGTATCTGGCTGCCCACAAGGATTATCTGGCTGAGCGTGACGCCATTTCCGCACTGGGCACGGAAGTCAGCGCGGGCGGCATGCCGGGCCGCGTCAAGTGCCTGCATGTGCACGTGGCGCACGCCTTGGCCAAGGGCCCCGGCGTCAACCCGTTCGGGGACGAGGCATTGGCCCTACTCGCCGATTCCTGGCCCACCGCCGGGTGCGCCGGCTAGGGCGTCACGCGGTCCACCAAGGCGGTGGTGTCCAGTCCACGAGGGAGGTCGCCGAGGACTGAGCGGTCGTTTCCGCCCAGGCGGGACGCCAGGAACCCCTCAGCCACCACACCAGGCGCGTGGCGCACGAGCAGGCTTCCCTGAAGGCACAGCGTGATCAGCGACGCCACCCGCCGCGCTCGGGCGGGCTCGGCGGCGCTCGCCTCCGCCGTCAGGGTCGCCACCGCCGCGTCCAACCGCGAATCCGCGCCCGCGGTGGCGCCCAGCTCCGCCAGTAGAGCGTCCATACTGGACGGTTCCCGGGACAGTGCCCGCAACACGTCCAGGGCCGTGACGTTGCCCGATCCCTCCCAAATGGACATCAACGGCGCTTCGCGGTAGATCCGCGGCATTCCCGATTCCTCGACGTATCCGTTGCCCCCCAAGCACTCCAACGCCTCGGCTACCACCATCGGCGCCCGCTTGCAGATGAAGAACTTCGCCGCGGGCAGCGCCACCCGCAGCAGCGGGCCCGAGGAGTCCACTTCGGACGCCAGGCGCATGGCCAGCACCGTGGCCGCCTCCGACTCCAGCGCGAGGTCGGCCAGCACCGCCGCCATCGCGGGCTGGTCCCGCAGCCGGGCGCCGAACGCCGACCGGTGGGCCGCGTGGTGTGCCGCCTCCGACAGTGCGATTCGGATGCCCGCCGTCGACCCGAGCACGCAGTCGAGGCGGGTCATGGTGACCATCTCGATGATCGTGCGCACGCCTCGGCCCTCGTCGCCGACACGCCAGCCGACGGCGCCGGTGTACTCGATCTCGGCGGACGCGTTCGACTTGTTGCCCAGCTTGTCCTTGAGCCGTTGCACCCGCAGCGCGTTGCGGGTGCCGTCGGGCAGCACGCGGGGGAGCACGAAACAGGTGAGGCCGCCGGGAGCCTGCGCCAGGGTGAGGAACAGGTCGTTCATCGGCGCGCTGGTGAACCACTTGTGGCCCACCATCGAGTAGGTTCCGTCGGCGAGCGGCGTGGCGGTCGTGGTGTTGGCCCGGACGTCGGAGCCGCCCTGCTTCTCGGTCATCGACATGCCCGCGAGCAGCCCCGCCTTGCCGCTCGGCTCGCGCAGGCCCGGGTCGTACACCGGCGACCGCAGGCCCGGCTCGAAGCGCGCGGCCAGTTCGGGCGCGTGCCGCAGCGCGGGGACGGCGGCGTAGGTCATCGAGATCGGGCAGCCGTGGCCGCCCTCGACCTGCGACCACACGGTGAACGCGGCGGCTCGGCGCAGGTGCGCGTGCGGCCCGGCGTCCGGCGCCCACGGCGCGGCGTGCAGGCCGTGTGCCACGGCCCGCGCCATCAGCCAGTGCCACGACGGGTGGAACTCGACCTCGTCGACCCGGTGGCCGTAGCGGTCGTGCGTGCGCAGGACCGGCGGATGCTCGTTGGCGAGCCTGCCGTGCTCGCGGGCGAGCGCCGAGCCCGCCTCCACGGCCAGCGCCGACAGCGAGGCGACGACCTCGGCCGAGCCGAACGCCCGCAGCGCGCCCACGAGCGCCGGGTCGCAGCCGAGCGGGTCGAACCCGGACAGCGGCGGGACCTGGTTGGCGACCTCGTGGGTCGCGTCGAGTGGCGGTGCGGGGGACTCGATCGCGGTCATTACCCGAGAGTAACCCGATCACGGGGGCAACCGAAGGGGCGGTTCAGGACGGCGTAGCGGGTGAACAGTGGGTAGTCGATCGGGCGGCTATCGGCTGACTTGTAGCCCTATCTATGGGTGAATGTGTCGCAAACGGTGACTCCTGGCGACAGATAAGGCAGGGTAGATGGCCGGACGAGCGTCACCCAGGTCGGCGACCGCCGGCGGTCAGGCAAGGCGAGGGGGCTGGTTTCTGGTGAGTGCGGCGAAGGGCAAAGGCAAGCGGGTTGGCAAGCGGCGCCGCGGCGCGGTCGCGGCGGTCGGAGCCCTGCTGCTGGTGCCCGCCGTGGCGGCGGGCGAGCCGGTCGACTGGGGCAGCCCGGACGACAGCGCCCGGATCGCGCTCGCGGGCAACGCGGGCGGCGGGCTCATCGGCCTGACCGACCCGGCGGACGTCAGCGCAGACGGCTCGGTCCCGGAGGATCGGCAGCTCGGCGCCGAGGTGCTGGCGCTCGCGGGCACCCCGGACCAGTTCGGCGGCGTCACGCTGCCCAGCGGCCCGCTCGGCATCCCCGGCACCATGCTCGACGCGTACCTGCGGGCGGCGCGCACGCTGGCGACCACCACCCCGGGCTGCCACCTGGAGTGGCCGCTGCTGGCCAGCATCGGCCGGATCGAGTCCAACCACGCCCGCGGCGGCCGAGTCGACGCCAGCGGCCGCACGGCCGCGCCGATCCTGGGCCCCGTGCTCAACGGCGGCGGTTTCGCCGCGATCAGCGACACCGACGGCGGCCGCTACGACGGCGACGCTCGCTGGGACCGCGCGGTCGGCCCGATGCAGTTCATCCCGTCGACCTGGAAGGGCTACGCCAGCGACGGCAACGGCGACGGTCAGACCGACCCGAACAACATCTACGACGCCACTGTCGGCGCGGGCAAGTACCTCTGCTCCGGCGGCCTGGACATGGCGAACCCGCAGGCGCGGGCCACCGCGGTGTTCCGCTACAACCACTCCGACAGCTACGTGCGCACGGTCCTGTTCTGGGCCGACGCCTACGCCAAGGGCGTCACCCCCGTGCCGACGACCCCGGTGGACTCCATCGACCAGGTCGCGCTCCCCGCCCCGCGGCAGCCGCAGCCGGTGCCCCCGGTGCCCGGCGTCGACCCGACGCAGTCGCCGAGCGTTCCGCCGTCGACCACCGTGGCGCCGGACGGGTCGAGCTCGACGCAGCCGACCACCACGACGACGGAGCCGACGACCACCACGACGACCACCCCGTCGTGCGGCCCGACCCCCACCACGACGCCGTCCGCGACGACCACGACCACGCCGCCGACCACGACGACCACCACCACGCCCGACCCGTGCGCGCCGACCACCACCACCACCACCACCACCACCGCGCCCGCGAACTCCACCCAGCCGAGCGGCCCGGCAGGCTCCGCGATCCCGACCACAACGCCCTGACCCGCCGGAACCAGATGTAGGGGCTCTGCACAACGTGGCTGCCAACCGCACCCAAGGGGAACGAGACGCAACCCAGCCGCAGGCACCCACCAACCCGGACTGGGCCAACCCGAGGTGCCCACCAGGGTTAAAATCCGGGGTGGCGGACCAGTCCAGGGTTGCCGCGATCGACTGCGGAACGAATTCCATCCGGCTGCTCGTCGCCGACCTGACCGTGCGCGCCGACGGGTCGGTGTGGACGCGCGACGTGCACCGGGAGATGCGGGTGGTCCGGCTCGGCCAGGGCGTCGACGCGACCGGTGTGCTCGCGCAGGCGGCGTTGGCCCGCACCCGGGCCGCGCTGCTCGACTACACCGCGATCATGCGCCGCAAGGGCGTCGAGCGGGTCCGCATGGTCGCCACGTCGGCCACCCGCGACGCGGCCAACCGCGCCGAGTTCTTCGCGATGACCCGGGACGTGCTCGGCGTCGAGGCGGAGGTGATCAGCGGCGACGAGGAGGCCCGCCTGTCGTTCCTCGGCGCGGTGAGCGACCTCGCGCCGCAGGACGGGCCGTTCCTGCTCACCGACGTCGGCGGCGGCTCCACCGAACTCGTCCTCGGCACCTGGGACGGCGTCCGGGCGCACGTCGAGGCGGCGCGGTCGGTCGACATCGGGTGTGTCCGGCTCACCGAGCGGGCACTGAAGTCGAACCCGCCAACGGCCGCCGAGATCGCCGCCGCCCGCGAGGTGGCCGATCGGGTGCTGGCCGAGGCGTTCGACGCCGTCCCGGTGGCCCGGGCGCGAACCTGGGTGGGGGTGGCGGGCACCGTCACCACGTTGTCCGCGGTCGCCCACGAACTGCCCGAGTACGACCCCGATCGCATCCACCTGTCCCGGCTCACTCCGGCCGAGATAGCCACTGTGACGAGCCGACTGCTCACTGCCAGTCACGACGAGCGGGCCGCCATCCCGTCCATGCACCCCGGCAGGGTCGACGTCATCGGCGGCGGCGCGATCGTCGTGCGGGCCCTCGCGGATCGGCTCTTCCAGGAGACGCACATCACAGAAATGGTCGTCAGTGAAAACGATATCCCGCACGGAATCGCGCGGTCCGTCGCCGCGAATTCTGACGCTGGGTAATCGAAGTCGATTCGTCTCAACCATGACCTGACACAGTTCGGACAGAAAAGTGTCCGCCTAGCGACCGCTGACCCGGCTCGCCATCCACCGAATGGATGAACTAGCGTTGATTGTGACTCGTTTGTGACGTCCGCGATCGCCGGTCGATTCGCGCCTCCGGTTAACTTCCACTCACTTTCGGAGCGGGCGGTACCGCTTCGTGACGACGGAGCCGATGGCGGACAGCCCGAAAGCACGTCGAACTAGCCTGGGAGGAGACCCATGCGTAAACCACGCTGGATAGCGGCATCGGCGATGTCGCTGACACTCGCGCTCGCGGTCGCGGGGTGCGGCGGAGGAAGCGACCAGAGTGGTGGTGACACCGGGAGCGGTGCGGCGGGCAACCCCGACGGCGCGCTCTCGGCCTTCGCGACCGAGCCGGAGAACCCGCTGGTTCCCGGCAACACGACCGAGAGCGGCGGCAGCAAGGTTGTGCGCGCCCTCTTCACCGGTCTCACCAGCTATGACCCGGTGACCGGCGAGTCGAAGAACGCCATGGCGGAGTCCATCGACACCAAGGACTCCAAGGTCTACACCGTCAAGATCAAGTCCGGCTGGAAGTTCCACGACGGCACCGACGTCAAGGCCAAGAACTTCGTCGACGCCTGGAACTACACCGCCTACAGCCCCAACGGCAACCAGGCCGCCAGCTTCTTCGAGCAGGTCCAGGGCTACAAGGACGTCACCGCGGCCGACCCGGACGGCGCCGCGGGCCCCCTGACGGCGCCCAAGCCCGCCGCCGAGAAGATGTCCGGCCTCAAGGTCGTCGACGACACGACCTTCGAGGTCACCCTCTACGACCCGTTCTCGGTCTTCCCGCTCAAGCTCGGGTACAACCCGTTCTACCCGCTGCCGGACTCGTTCTTCGCCGACCAGAAGGCTTGGGAGGCCAAGCCGGTCGGCAACGGCCCGTTCAAGTACGTCTCGCGCCAGCCGAACGCCAACATCGTGCTGACCCGCTTCGACGACTACAAGGGCGACGACAAGCCGAAGTTCAAGGACCTCACCTTCAAGATCTACGAGTCGAACGAGGCCGCTTACGCCGCGACCGTCTCCGGTGAGCTGGACTTCCTCGACACCGTCCCGTCCGCGGGCATCACCGGCGGCAAGTACAAGGAAGACCTGCCCAACCGCAACGGCTCCACGCCGTACATGGGCAACCAGGTCATCGCCTTCCCGCTCTACCAGCCGCAGTGGCAGAACGTCGACCTGCGCAAGGCCATCTCGCTGGCCATCAACCGCCAGGAGATCGTCGACAAGATCTTCGAGGGCACCCGCATCCCGGCCGACGGCTGGGTGAACCCGGCGGTCCCCGGCTACGCCAAGGGCCAGTGTGGCGACCTGTGCACGTTCGACCCGACGAAGGCCAAGGAGTTCCTGGCCAAGTCCGGCTACACCGGCACGATCGAGCTGACCACCAACGCCGACGGCGGCCACAAGGAGTGGATGACCGCCGCCTGCAACAGCATCAAGAACGCCCTGAATCTGGAATGCACCTACATCCCGATCCCGACGTTCGCCGAGACCCGCCAGATCATCAACGCCAAGCAGGTCAAGGCGATCTACCGTGCGGGCTGGATCGCGGACTACCCGTCGATCGAGAACTTCATGAACCAGCTCTACCGCACGGGTGCGTCGTCCAACGACGGTGACTACTCCAACAAGAAGCTCGACGACCTGCTGGTCAAGGCCGACGCGGCCCCCAGCGTCGACGAGGCCAACAAGCTCTACCAGGAGGCCGAGCGCATCCTGGCCGAGGACATGCCCGCCATCCCGCTGTGGAACCAGACCGCGCAGTACGGCTGGTCCGAGCGGGTGGACAATGTCCGCCTGAGCTCGCTGCGTGAACTCGACCTGTCCACGGTGACGGTCAAGAAGTAGCCAGTGTCACTCCGGGCCGGGGTGCGGCGATCCCGCACCCCGGCCCGGAGTCAGGTTGGGAGAATGTGATGGGACGCTACGTCCTCCGACGACTTCTACAGCTCATCCCGGTGTTCCTCGGGACCACCTTCTTGATCTACTGGCTGGTGTGGGCGCTGCCCGGCGACCCGTTCGCGGGCAAGTGCGGCGACCGCCCGTGCAACGACGCCTACGTCAACCTGATGCAGGACAAGTTCAACCTCAACGACCCGCTGATCGTTCAGTACGGCAAGTACATGCTGAATTTGATCCAGGGCGACTTCGGCCAGACGTTCCGGGGCAGCCAGGTCGGCGAACTCATCTCCAACGCCTACCCGAACACGGTCCGCCTCGCGTTGGTGGCGCTCGCCATCGAAGCGGTCATCGGCCTCAGCGCGGGCATCCTCACCGGCCTGCGCGGCCGGGGTTTCCTGGACAACCTGACGCTCGTCTCGACCCTGTTCCTGATCTCGCTGCCGGTGTTCGTCACCGGCTTCGTGCTGCAAATCTTCCTGGGCTTCGAACTGGGGCTGATCAAGACCACGGTGTCGTCCTCGCCCGCGCCCTGGGCGCAGTTGATCGCCCCCGGCTTCGTGCTGGGCAGCCTGTCCATGGCTTACGTGACAAGGCTGATGCGGACGTCGATCGCGGAGAACAAACACGCCGACTACGTGCGCACCGCGGTGGCCAAGGGCCTGCCGCAGCGCCGGGTGGTGGGCGTGCACCTGCTGCGCAACTCGGCGATCCCGGTCATCACCTTCCTCGGCACCGACCTCGGCGCCCTCATGGGCGGCGCGATCGTCACCGAGGGGATCTTCGACATCAAGGGCATCGGAAACCTCGTCTACGACGGCATTCTGGGCAAGGACGGCCTGATCGTCACCGGCGTCGTCACCCTGCTGGTCATGGTCTATCTGCTCTCCAACCTGCTGGTGGACCTGCTCTACGCCGTCCTCGACCCAAGGATTCGCTATGACTGACCCGAGCACGGCGGTCACCGGCGCCGCGATGACCACGTCGGCGGACGAGTTCGTCACCGGCCTGGAACACGCCGAGAACCCGCGGCTCAACAAGCCGCGGAGTCTCGCCTCGGACGCCTGGCACGATCTGCGCAGACGGCCCCTGTTCGTGATCTCCGCGGCGTTGATCCTGTTGATCCTGGTGATGGCTGCCTTCCCGGGCCTGTTCACCTCCGTGGACCCGACCTACGCCGAACTCGGCCGCAGTCGGGAGGGGCCGTCGGGGCAGGCCTGGTTCGGCTACGACAACCAGGGCGCGGACATCTTCGCCAGGACGATCTACGGCGCCCGCGCGTCGATCATCGTCGGCATCTGCGCCACGGCGCTCACGGTGCTGATCGGCGGCACGCTCGGGCTGCTGTCGGGCTTCTACGGCGGCTGGCTCGACGGGTTGATGTCCCGTATCGCGGACGTGTTCTTCGGCCTGCCGTTCGTGCTCGGCGCCATCGTGATCCTGTCCAGCTTCGGGGCCACCGGCAGCAAGAACGTCGCGCAGATCATGTTCCTGGTGATCGTGTCGATCTCGCTGCTGTCCTGGCCGGTCTGCATGCGCATCATGCGGTCCGCGGCGATCACCGCCAAGCAGCAGGACTACGTCAAGGCGGCCAGGGCGCTGGGCGCGAGCACGTCGCGGATCATCCTGCGGCACATGCTGCCCAACGCCGTCGCGCCCGTGCTGGTGTACTCCACGATCGCGCTCGGCGCGTTCATCGGCGCCGAGGCGACGCTGTCGTTCCTCGGCCTCGGACTGCGCGCGCCCGTCGTGTCGTGGGGCGTGATGATCGCGGACTCGCGCGACATCATCCGCGTCGCACCGCACACGCTGCTGTTCCCGGCAGCCTTCCTGACCGCGACCGTGCTGGCCTTCGTGATGCTCGGCGACGCCGTGCGCGAAGCGCTGGACCCGAAGATGAGGTAATGGCGCGATGTCGACACAATCCATTGTGGACACCGAAGGGGCCGGACCGGTCCCCGGTGCGCCGATGCTGGCGGTCGAGGACCTCTTCGTCGAGTTCCGCACCCGCGACGGCGTGGCCAAGGTGCTCAACGGCGTGAGCTATCACGTCCAGGCAGGCGAGACCGTCGCGGTGCTGGGCGAGTCCGGCTCCGGCAAGAGCGTCACCGCCCAGACGATCATGGGCATCCTGGACATGCCGCCGGGGTACATCACCGGCGGCTCGATCCGGTTCCACGGCGAGGAGCTGCTCACCGCGAGCGAACGGCGCAGGCGGGAGATCCGCGGCTCGGGCATCGCGATGATCTTCCAGGACGCGCTCTCCGCGCTGAACCCGGTGTTCACCGTCGGGTTCCAGATCGAGGAGCAGTTGCGGCTGCGCCGCGGAATGTCCAGAAAGGACGCCCGCAAGCGCGCGGTCGAACTGCTCGACCAGGTCAAGATCCCCAACCCCAAGGGGCGCGTGCGGCAGTACCCGCACGAGTTCTCCGGCGGCATGCGCCAGCGCGCGATGATCGCGATGTCGCTGGCGCTCGACCCGGAGATGCTGATCGCCGACGAGCCGACCACCGCCCTCGACGTCACCGTGCAGGCCCAGATCATGGACCTGCTCAAGGAGATCCAGGTCGAGCGGAACATGGGCCTGATCCTGATCACGCACGACCTCGGCGTGGTCGCCGAGGTCGCCGACCGGATCGCGGTCATGTACGCGGGCCGGATCGTCGAGCAGTCCGACGCGCGGTCGCTCTACCGCAAGCCGGGCCACCCGTACACGTTGGCACTGCTCGACTCGCTGCCCCGGCTCGACCAGAAGGGCACCGAGCTCAACACCATCAAGGGCCTGCCGCCGAGCCTGCTCAACATCCCGCGCGGCTGCCCGTTCCACCCGCGTTGTCCGCGGGTCGAGGACATCTGCAAGTCCGAGATCCCCGCCCAGCACCGCACGGTGTCCGGTCGGATGAGCGCCTGCCACTTCGCCGAGGAGCTGGTGTCGGAGTGACCGACAACATCATCGAGGTCCGCGGCCTCGTCAAGCACTTCCCGGTGCGGGTCGGCGTGCTGTTCAAGCGCGTCGTCGGCCAGGTCCGGGCCGTCGACGGGGTCTCCTTCGACCTCCGGCGCGGCGAAACCCTCGGCGTGGTCGGCGAATCCGGCTGCGGCAAGTCGACGCTCGCGCAGGTGCTGATGCGCCTGGAGCCGCCCACCGGCGGCACCGCGACGTTCGAGGGCCGGGACATGTTCGCGATGAAGGGCGCGGAGCTGCGCAAGCTGCGCCGCGACATCCAGATCGTGCTGCAGGACCCGTACACCTCGCTCAACCCGCGGATGACCGTCGGCGACATCGTCGGCGAGCCGTTCGAGATCCACCCCGAGGTGGCGCCGAAGGGGTCGCGGGCGCAGAAGGTGCGCGAGCTGCTCGACGTGGTCGGGCTCAACCCCGAGCACATCAACCGTTACCCGCACCAGTTCTCCGGCGGCCAGCGCCAGCGCATCGGCATCGCCCGCGCGCTTGCCTTGCGGCCCAAGGTGATCGTCTGCGACGAGCCGGTGTCCGCGCTCGACGTGTCGATCCAGGCGCAGGTGATGAACCTGCTCGGCGACCTGCAGTCCGAGTTCGGACTGTCCTATCTGTTCATCGCGCACGACCTCTCGGTGGTCCGCCACCTGTCCGACCGGGTCGCCGTGATGTACCTGGGCAAGGTCGTCGAGATCGGCAGCGAGAAAGAGATCTACGAGCACCCGACGCACCCGTACACCCAGGCGTTGCTGTCCGCGGTGCCGGTGCCCGACCCCGAACTGCGCGGCCAGCGGCAGATCATCCGGCTTGAGGGCGACGTGCCCAGCCCGGTCGATCCGCCGTCGGGCTGCCGATTCCGCACGCGCTGCTGGAAGGCGCGGGACCTCTGCGCCGAGGAGGAGCCGGAGCTCAAGATCCGGGTCGCCGACCACCCGAGCGCGTGCCATTTCGCCGAAGAGAAATCAGTCGTTCCCTGATGTCGGGGCAGAACTCAGGGACGCACAAGGAAAGTCGAGGAGGAGTTCGCGTGAAGCGACGCAAGACCCTGGTGTCTGTGCTCGCGGCCCCCCTGGTCGTGGCACTGGCAGGCTTGGTGGCACCCAGTGCCGCCAACGCACAGCCGGATCTGTCCGGCAAGACGGTCGAGTTCAACATTCTTGCCGCCGATGGCGCCGACGTGGCCGCCACCGAGGCCGCGGTCCGCGCGGCCGGCGGCACCGTGGTCACCAGCAACAAGGCCGCTGGTCTGATCACCGCCACGGCGCCGGAGAACGGCTTCACCGCGCGCCTCGCGGGCAACCGGTCGGTCGACACCGCCGCGCGCGTCAAGACGATCGGCCAGGCGCCCTCCGTGCGGGCGAACAAGGCCAGCGCCAAGGCCGTCGAGCAGGAGCACAAGGCCGCGAAGGCCGGTACCAAGGGCGCCAAGAACGCCGCCACCGCGGGCATGGACCCGTTGGACTCGCAGCTCTGGGGTCTGACCGCGGTCCGCTCCGACCTCGCCCGCACCAGGCAGGCAGGCGACAAGCGGGTCAAGGTCGGCATCCTCGACACGGGTGTCGACGGCAACCACCCGGACATCGCGCCGAACTTCGACCGCGCGCTGTCGCGCAACTTCACCCGCGACATCCCGTTCGACGAGAACGGCAACGTTGTCGACGGCCCGTGTGAGTACCGCGGCTGCGTCGACCCGGCCGACGTCGACAACGGCAGCCACGGCACGCACGTGGCGGGCACCATCGCCGCCGCGGCCGACGGCTTCGGGCTCTCCGGTGTCGCGCCGAACGTGTCCATTGTGAACATTCGCGGCGCGCAGGACTCCGGCTACTTCTTCCTGCAGCCGGTCGTCGACGCGATGACCTACGCGGGTGACGCCGGGCTCGACGTGGTCAACATGTCGTTCTTCGTCGACCCGTGGCTGTTCAACTGCTCCGCCAACCCGGCGGACACCGCCGAGCAGCAGGCGCAGCAGCGGCTCATCGTGCGATCGATCAGCCGCGCGATGGACTACGCCCACCGCAAGGGTGTTTCGCAGATCGTGTCGCTGGGCAACAGCCACCAGGACATGGCCAACCCGCTGCCCGACGCCACCAGCCCGAACTACCCGGCTGGCAACGAGCACCTGCGCCAGATCGACAACGCCACCTGCCTCACCATGCCGAGCGAGGGCCCGCACGCCATCGGCGTCAGCGCCTACGGCCCGTCGCAGGACAAGGCGGACTACTCCAACTACGGCACCGAGCGCATCTCGGTGTCCGCGCCGGGCGGGTACTTCCGCGACGGTTTCGGCACCCCGTGGTTCCGAACCAACGAGAACCTGATCCTGTCGGCCTACCCGCAGAACGTGGCACTCACCGAAGGCGCCATCGACGCGGACGGCAACGTCACGCCGGACGGCGAGGCGCTCGGCGTGCAGAAGGCGTGCAAGGCCGACGGAGTCTGCGGCTACTACCAGTTCCTGCAGGGCACCTCGATGGCCTCCCCGCACGCCTCCGGTGTGGCGGCGCTGATCGTGTCGCAGTACGGCAAGTACTCGCGCGGTTCGGTGTCGCTGGCCCCGGACAAGGTGCGTCGGGTCCTGGAGGGCACCGCCGCTGACATCTCCTGCCCGACCCCGCGCACCTTCAGCTACGCCAACGTCGGCCGCCCGGCCGAGTTCGATGCCACCTGCGTCGGCACGCCCGCCTTCAACGGCTTCTACGGTCACGGTTCCGTGGATGCCTGGGCCGCCGTCACCAACGGCAAGAAGTTCCTGAAGTAGTTCGCAACACCTGTCCCGCCCGCGGGGTGGGGACCGCTTTCCGCGGTCTCCACCCCCGTTTCGCGTGCTAGGGCGGCGGTCGCAGCCACACCTGGTAGAGGGTCCGGCCCCAGGCGAGGACCGCGCCGCCGAGGGTTTCCAGGGAGAACCAGCCGTCGATGTCGCCGGGGCCGTTGAAGCCCGGTTCGCCGCGGCCGAGCCAGAGGGCGGGGTCGCCGTTGACGGTGAAGGCGACTATCGAGATCGCGAACCCGACGAAGGCGAGCAGCACGCTGAGCCTGCCGAAGCGGACGATCGCGATGATCGCCACGACCAGCAGCACGACGTCCAGCCCGGCGGCGAAGGCGTCCACCGAGACCCAGATCAGCGTGATGCGCTCCACCCGCAGTCGCGCCCGCGCGGTGTCGTCCGGTTTGCCCTGCGCCTCCCGCAGCGCCACGCAGGCGTCGAGCACGCGGTGGTAGCCCCAGATCATGGCCAGGATGAGCAGGCCGATGAACCACGCCCACTTGACCGCGGGGAACGCGAGCACGGGGGCGTTGCCGAGCAGGTAGACGGCGGGTCCGGGCAGCGAGCCCAACCCGGACCGGTAGGCGAGCACGACCAGTGCGACCGGGCCGAGGATCAGCGGCGCCCAGAAGATCCCGTACCCGGACACGACCGCGACGAGCAGCCAGAACGCGGCGATCGGCAGCCACACCCACAGTCCCGTGACGAGCTTGCGGCGGTGGCCGTCGATGTCGGCCACGTCGGGTCGCAGCGGGGTGGTGTACGGGTAGTTCGACCAGTCGACCGGTGGTTGCGTCATGACCGGCCCCCGCGGACTCGTCGCATCAGCTTGCCGAGCGGCGCCCAGCGCGACAGGGTCTGCGCCCGGTGCAGGAGTTCCTGCGCCCGGTGACCGACGTCGCCGTGCGCGGGTGTCCAGTGTTCGACGGCGGCGATGATCCGGTGTCTGCTCGCGGTCGTCGCGATGCTCTGGTTCACCTCGGGCAGCAGGGTGACGACCAGGAGCGCGAAGATGCCCAACTCCACCCGGTGCCTGCCGCCGAACCGTCCTTTGTAGACGATCTGGTACGGGATCAGGGCCGGAATCCTCGGCTGCGGCGCCATGGCCCGGTGCGCCACCTGGGCGACCAGGCCGAACACCGACTCGACGACCAGGCTTGTGAGGTAGCCGCGGGCGGGGACGAACCACGGCACCAGACCGGCGATCCGGTCGGCCAGTCGCTGCGACGATGCCTCCAGGAGCACATCGAGGGTGTTGCGCACCCGGATCTCCTCGATCGTCGCCCAGTCGACCTGCTGCCCGTTGATCCCGATCCCGTCCGGCGCGAGACGCAGTCCGCCGAAGCGGTCCAGGGTTCGGCGGGTGAAGCCCAGCAGGACCGCCGGAACCCGCGGCGCGGCAGGCAGCAGTTCGCCCAGCGAGACACCCCAGGGCTGCTGGACCGGGCTCTGCGGCCGGGAGACCTGCTCCAGGCGCGCCAGCACCCACAGGTGCGCGCGAGACGGGTCGCTTTCGGTCGGCACCGTCATCCGTCGCCCCCAGAGCGTCACCCACCGTCGTCGTGCGGCGACGGTCGATGTGCAGCCTACGCCGTTCAGCGGTGCCGAATAAGGTCCATTCAGGCCATGGTCACCTGTTCGAGGCGCGCTTGACGAACGCGGCGAGGTCTTTGGACTGCTGCACCCGGCTCGGCTCGTGCACGTACATCATGTGGCCCGCCGGGTAGTAGGAGACCTCGATGTTCGCCCGCAGCTCGGCCGGGATGTCCAACTGGGCCAGCGTGTACTCGGTGGCGAAGTACGGTGTGGCGCCGTCGGTGTAACCGGAGGCGACGTGCACCTTGAGGTGCGGGTTGGCCCGCATCGCGGCGGCCAGTTTGTCGGCCACGGTGACGTGGGCGTTCTCGAACTCCTTGAACGACCACTCCCGGTTGACCGGGATGCTGAGCACCTCGTAGGGCAAGTCGTTGGTGTAGGCCAACTCCACGTGCAGGTAGTGGTTGATCCCCGCGGTGTAGGCGCCCATGATCGCCGCCGACGCCGGGTCCTCGGTGAACTGTTCGCGGCCGTAGTCGGCCTCCCAGCCGGTGAACCGGCCGTCGAGCCTGCCGACGGTCTGCTTGCGGTGGCGCAAGAGTTCGGTACAGAACCGGACGTGCTCGACGCGCAGGTTCACCCGGTCCACATAGTCCTCGGACAACCCGGTCAGCGCGGCGAGTCTCGCCACCGCCACCGCTCGGTCCTCAGTGGACAGTCGAGCGCCCTGTGCGAGGGCCCACGGGTAGTCGCGGTCGGCGAACTCCTCGGCCTCGGCGAGCACCTCGGCGAGCGGGCGGTCGCCGTGCAGGCCGTGGTAGTGCGCGATGGCCGCGTAGCTGGGCAGGAACAACACATACGGCAAGTCGTTGCCCGCACTGAACAGCAGCGTCGAGTAGTCCAGCACGGACGAGATCAGGATGAGCCCGTTGAGGTACATCCCGTGCCGCTGCTGCAGATGTTGCGCGAGACCACCCGCGCGAGTCGTGCCGTAGGACTCGCCCGCGAGGAACTTCGGCGACACCCAGCGCCCGTTGCGCGTCGTCCACAGCCGGATGACCTCCCCGACGGACTCCAGGTCGGCCTGGAACCCGTGGTGGTCACCGGGTTTCTCGCCCTTGACGGTGCGCGAGTACCCGGTGGACACCGGGTCGATGAACACGAGATCGCTGTGCGCCAACAGGGTTTCCTGGTTGTCCACCAGCCCGTACGGCGGCGCGGCGAGCCCGCCCGCGTCGCCGGACACCACGCGGCGCGGGCCCAGGACGCCCAGGTGCAGCCAGATGCTCGACGAGCCGGGGCCGCCGTTGAACGCGAAGGTCACCGGGCGGGTGGCCGGGTCGGCGCCGTCGAGGGTGTAGGCGGTCACGAAGACCTCGGCCTGCGGCAGGTGGCCGTCGAACTTGCCGTCGGTCAGGACTTCCTTGCGCAGCACCAGCCTGCCGGTTGTGGCGGTATAGGCCAGTTTGCGCCTGCGCGCCGCCAGCGTGTGCGCCGTGGTGACCAGGTCGTCGGTGGGCTCGGGGGTCGGTGCGGCGTCCGGCTCGGGGGCCCGCTGCTCGTCCTTGGCTGCCATGGGCAGACCCTACGTGGTGTGATCGTGCGCGACGACAACCCTGTGGGGGTATGACGATGACGCTCGCTGAACTCGACCGGGCGGTCGCGGACTGCCGCGCCTGCCCGCGGTTGGTGGCCTGGCGGGAGGAGGTCGCCCAGGTCAAACGGGCCGCGTTCCGCGACCAGGAGTACTGGGGCAGGCCGGTTCCCGGGTTCGGCCCGCCGGACGCCGCGATCGCGCTGGTCGGCCTGGCCCCCGCCGCGCACGGCGCGAACCGCACCGGCCGCATGTTCACCGGCGACCGCTCCGGCGACGTCCTCTACGCCGCCCTGCACGCCGTCGGTCTCGCGTCGCAACCCACCGCCACCCACCTCGGCGACGGCCTTGAGCTGTTCGGCACCCGGATCACCGCCCCCGTCAAATGCGCCCCGCCCGCCAACAAACCCACCCCGACCGAGCGCGACACCTGTCGCCCGTGGTTGGAGCGGGAGTTGGCGCTGCTGCGCCCGACCCTGCGCGCGGTGGTCGTCCTCGGCGCGTTCGGCTGGCAGGCCCTGCTCCCGGTACTGAACGCCGCCTGGGCCGTCCCCACCCCACGCCCCCGCTTCGGCCACGGCGTCCGCCACGACCTCCCCGCCCGCGACGGCGGCCCACCCCTGGCCGTCTTCGGCTGCTACCACGTCAGCCAGCAGAACACCTTCACCGGCCGCCTCACGCCCGCGATGGTCGAGGACGTCCTGACCGCCGCCAAGGCGGCTGCCGGGCCGGGCCGACCGTAACCGTTTCCTGATCGCTTCCGGCGGCTCCGTGCGGCAAGCTGGCTGCCATGAGGTCCCGCCTCCCGGCGCTGCTGGTGGTGGCCGCGCTGCTGGTGCTCGCGGTCGTGGCGGCGCGCGGGGAATCGGCGATCCCCAAGGGGTCGGCGCTCGGCCCGCGACCCGATCCGCCGGAGAGCACCCCGGGCGACACCGGGATCGGCGACGGCACCCGCAACCCGATCCTCGACCTCATCAGCGGCATCAGCACCGGCATCCTGCTCCTGCTCATCGTCGCGATGCTGCTCATCGGGCTGGCCGGAATCCTGGCCGCGCTCGCCGGGATCGGGCGGCGGCGGCGCCTGCTGCTGCCGGTACCCACCCTGGAGCACGCCGACGGGGTCGAGCCGTCCAGTGGGGTCACGGTGCGGGACCTGTTCGTCGCGGCCCGCCGGGCGCGCCACGAGTTGAGCAGGCGCGCGGGCGGGCCGCCCGCCGACGCGATCGTGGCGGCCTGGCTGGTGCTGGAGGACGCCGCCGCCGCGCACGGGGTTCGTCGCGCGGCGCACCAGACACCGACCGAGTTCACCGGGGACGTGTTGGCCGCGCACGCCGTCGACGGGGTGGCGCTGGGCGAGCTGCGGCGGCTCTACCAGCGCGCGCGGTTTGGCGAGCCGGGCGCGGTCACCGACGCCGACGCCGAGGCGGCCCGCGACGCGCTGCTGCGGGTCGAAGGCTCGCTGGCGGCGGCGTGACGACCGCCCGCAGCCTCGCGCTGGCCCTGGTCGCCGGGGTGGCGGTGGCCGGGTTCTCGGTGTGGCCGGGCGACATCCCGCTGCTGTGGGGCATCGCGCTGGGTATCCCGGCGGCCGCGGTGACGGTGCTGGGCGCGCGCATGTCCGGCCCGCTCGAACCGAGCTGGGCCGCCGAACCCGACCTGCCGTCGCCCGCCACCGAGATGCAGTCGGCGAACCTGGCCACCCGGTTCGCCGAGGCCGCGGGCGACCAGACCCGGTTCGTCTCCCGCGTGCAGCCCCGGCTGCGCAGGCTCGCCCTGGCCCGGCTGCGCGAGCGGCATCCCGATCTGTCCGATGTGGACGACCCGCGGGCGCGGGCCGTTCTCGGGGTCGAGCTGCACCGGCTGCTCACCTCACCCGGAGCCGCTCTGCCGTCCCCACAACGGATGGCCGAGTTGCTCGATCGACTGGAGGAGACGTGAAACAGTCCACTGTGGAGCATTCGGTGGCGCAGATCGCGGCGGTGGCCGCGGGCGTGACCAGCGCGGTGTCCGAAGTGGTCGTCGGCCGGGAGCGCACGGTGCGGCTGGCGCTGGCCGCGGTGCTCGCGGGTGGCCACGTGCTCCTGGAGGACGTGCCCGGCCTCGGCAAGACACTGCTCGCCCGCGGGCTGGCGGGTGCCCTCGGCCTGGACTTCGCGCGCCTGCAGTGCACTCCAGACCTCCAGCCCGCCGACGTGACCGGCTCCTTCCTGTTCGACCCGGCCGAGCGCGAGTTCGCCTTCCGCCCCGGGCCCGTGTTCACCGGCCTGCTGCTCGCCGACGAGATCAACCGGACGCCGCCCAAGACCCAGTCCGCGCTGCTGGAGGCCATGCAGGAGCGCCAGGTCACCGTCGAAGGCCGCACTTTCCCGCTGCCCCGCCCGTTCCACGTCCTCGCCACCGCCAACCCCATCGAGTACGAGGGCACCTACCCGCTGCCCGAGGCCCAGCTCGACCGTTTCCTGCTCCGCCTCGACGTCGGCTACCCGCCCGCCGACGAGGAGGTGGAAGTGCTGCGCCGCAGGCTCGCCCGGCGCACCGAGGACGCCGAATTCGCCGCCGTGGTCGACGCGGCGACCGTCCGCGAGCTGCAAGCAGGCGTCGAACGGGTCGCCGTCGACGAGGACGTGCTGCGCTACTGCGTCGACCTGGCCCGCGCCACCCGGGCGCACGCGGCCGTCGAGGTCGGCGCGTCCCCGCGCGGGTCGCAGGCGGTGCTGCTGGTGGCCCGCGCGCTGGCCGTGCTCGACGGCCGCGGCTACGTCCTGCCCGAGGACGTCAAGGAGTGCGCCGTCGCCGCGCTGGCCCATCGGCTCACCCTGCGCGCGGAGACCTGGAGTTCCGGCGTCACGGGCGTCGAGGTGGTCACCGAACTGCTCCGCTCGGTACCCGGTCCCGCGAGCACCCGGCCCGTCGGATGAGCAGGCGCGTACTGGCGTGGTCACAGGCCAGACGAGCCGCGGGCACCGCGGGCTGGCGCGGCACCGACGCGCTGTTCCGCGGCGCGGCGGGCGGCATCGGCCTGGTCGGCGCCGGCGTTGTGCTGCACCGGTTCGACCTGCTGCTCATCGGGGCTCCGCTGCTGGTCAGCGCCGTGCTCGCGCTCGCGGTACCGGTTGGCGCGACCCCCGTGCTGCGCACCGCGCGGCTGCCGCGCACGGTCGAATCCGGCGACGACGGCAAGCTGACCGTCACCGTCGAGGCCGGGCCCGGCACCGAGTTCCTCGCGGTGCGCCTGCCGGTCCCCGACAGCCCCGGCGTCGGGCCGGTCCACCTGCTGCCGGGCAGCGTGCGGTCGGTGCGCGGCCTGCTGCGGTGGAACGCCTGGGGCGAGGGTGTCGACCTGCGTCCCGACAACCTGGCCGCGAGCCGTGACGCGCTGCTCATCTCCGGGCCCGTCGTGGGCACCGAGGGCAGGCGCACGGTGCTGCCGCCGGTCGCGCCGCTGCCGCCCGGCCCGCTGCCGCCGCGGATCTCGGGGCTGGTCGGCGTACACCGCTCGCCCCGGCCAGGCGACGGCACCGAACTGCGCGCGATCCGCCCGTTCCAGCCCGGCGACCGGGTGCGCCGGGTCGACTGGCGGGTGTCGCTGCGGGCGGGCGCGGCGACGGGTGAACTGCTCGGCCCCGGCACCCTGCACGTGCGGGAGCGGCACGCCGAGGCCGACGCCGACCTGGTGCTCGCCCTGGATTCACGGGTGGACGTCGGCACCGAGCTGGCGCGGTGGTCGGTCGGCGACCCCGGCGTCGCGGTCCGCGAGGGCGGCAGTCTGGACGCCTCGGTGCGCGCCGTCGCCGCGCTCGCCGCCGGGTACCTGCGCCAGGGCGACCGGGTCGGCCTGGTCGACCTGGGCCGCCCGCAGCTCGGCCTGCCGCCCGGCGTCGGCCGCCGCCAGCTCCTGCGCGTACGCCACCAACTCGTGGCGTGCTCGCGCTCGGCCGGGTGGGCGGCCAAACCGGTGCTGCGGGCGCAACAGGTGCCCGCGGGGGCGGTCGTGGTCGTGCTGTCGCCGTTCCTCGACGACGCGGTCGTCGACTGCACCGTGCAGGCCGCCCGACGCGGTGACGTCGTCGTGGCGGTCGACATGCTGCCGCCGGAGCTGGTGGCGGACGACGAGACCCCGTGGGGCGAGGTGGTGCGCCGCGTGCTGCTGGGCGAGCACCGGGCCCGGCTCGCGGCCCTGCGCACGCACGGGGTGGCGGTGCTGACCTGGGGCGACGGCGGGGGAGTCGCCGCGACCCTGCGCCGCGTCCGCCGCCGCGGGCGGGTGCGCTCGTGACCGGGGCGCTGGATGTCGGGCGCGGCGTCTCCGCGCTCTGGGTCCGTGCCGCCGCGGGGCTGGCGTGCGCGGGCATCCTGGCCGACCTCGCCCTGCACGGCGCGGCCGGGTTCATCCTGGGCATCGTCGCGATCCTGGGGCTGGCCTGCGTGTACGTGCCCGCGTCGCCCGCCCCGCTGCTGGTGATCGGGATCGCCGCCATGGTGCTGACCGTGTCCGGCGACGACCCGCTGCGTCCCGGCGTGCTGGTGATGGTGCCGCTGGTGCACCTGCTGCACCTGTCGTGCGCGATCGCGGCGGTGTTGCCGAAAGGCGCCCGGATAGCGCCCGCTGCCCTGCGCCCGCCGGTGCGCCGGGCCGCGGCGACCGAGTTGGTCGTTTTCGCCATCGCGGCCGTCGCGGTGTTCGTTCCCACCGGCCGCACACCGGTGATCGTGGAATTGATCGCGTTACTCTCGATCGCCGGAATCGCACTCGTGGTGATAATTCTCGACAGATACCGCTGAACCCCGCGACATGGGTCACACCTGCGGAAACAGCCGCGCGACTCGGGTCACACCGACCGGGGGGTACCTCGCGGACGACCGAAACCAGTGCGACTATTGAGCCATGGCGCACGGAAAGTCGGAGCCCACCCGGATTCTCATCCTCGGTGGCGGATATGTCGGGCTGTACACCGCGCTCGGACTCCAGCGGCGACTGCGGTCCGGTGAGGCTTCGGTGACGGTCATCGACCCGCAGCCGCACATGACCTACCTGCCGTTCCTGCCCGAGGCCGCAGGCGGCTCGATCGAGCCCCGGCACGTCGTGGTGCCGCTGCGCCGCGCGCTCAAGCGCTGCCACGTGATCACCGCCCGCGCCACCCGGATCGAGCACGCGCGCAAGGTCGTCACCATCGAGGCCGCCGACGGCCACATCGAGGAACTCGGCTACGACGTGCTGGTCGTGGCGCTCGGCTCGGTCGCCCGGCTGTTGCCCGTCCCCGGCCTGATCGAGCACGGCATCACCTTCAAGACCATCGGCGAGGCCATCTACCTGCGCAACCACGTGCTGACCAAGCTCGACCAGGCCGACAGCACCCACGATCCTGAGCTGCGCAGGAAGCTGCTGACGTTCACCTTCGTCGGCGGCGGCTTCGCGGGCATCGAGGCGCTGGGCGAGCTGGAGGACATGGCCCGCTTCGCCACCCAGTACTACAAGAACATCGAGCCTGCGGACCTGCGGTTCGTGCTGGTCGAGGCCGCGGGCCGGGTGCTGCCCGAGGTTCGCGAGAGCCTGGGCGTCTACACCGTGCTGCAGTTGGAGAAGCGCGGCATCGAGGTGTACCTGTCGACCATGGCCAAGTCGTTCGAGAACGGCCACGTGCAGCTCTCCGACGGCACCGAGTTCGACAGCGACACCATCGTCTGGACCGCGGGGGTCAAGTCCAACCCCGTGCTGGCCTCCTCCGACCTGCCGCTGACCAAGCAGGGCAGGCTGCGCGCCACCGCCGCGATGCGCGTCGAGGGCCTGCCCGACGCGTGGACAGCGGGCGACAACGCCGCCGTGCCGGATCTTTCCCGCACGGCGGAAGACCCGACCGCGATCTGCCCGCCCAACGCCCAACACGCGGTCCGCCAAGCCCGTCTGCTGGCCAAGAACATCGCGACCGCGCTGCGCGGCGGCGAGCCGAAGGACTACTTCCACAAGAACATCGGCTCGGTCGCCAGCCTGGGGCTGCACAAGGGCGTCGGCGACGTGTTCAACTTCAAGGCCAAGGGCTTCCTCGCCTGGGCCATGCACCGCCTCTACCACGTGAAAGCCATGCCCACGGTCAATCGCAAGGTCCGCATCACGCTGGACTGGTTAACGGGCGGTCTCTTCCGGCGCGAGGTCATTTCGATGGGGCAGATCAACGATCCGAAGGCTGAGTTCGCCAGGGTTTCCCAGGGCTGACCGGCAAACGGCCCAAAGTGCATTGGGCCAGCCGGGCGGACCTGTAGGAAACCCGTGCCCTGCCGTGTAATCGCGCCTTAGGCTGCGGCTGCCCCCGTAGCCCAACAGGCAGAGGCAGCCCCCTTAAAAGGGGTCGAGTGCCGGTTCGAATCCGGTCGGGGGCACGTTGTACGTTCAGTCACCCGGCGATCACGTCAGGCGCCGGGTGACTGTCTTTTGTGGATGATCGGCACCCTTTTGGACTATTCGACGCGGATATTCGGCGGTACCGGACTGTTGGTCCTTTTCGAACGCGACCGACCGGTGCGCGACCATCCGACCGCGGCTGTCCACTGTGGAGTCTGAACGGGACGCACTAGGCTCGTCCGGGTGGCGGAGTACCGGATCGACGAGTTGGCGAGAACGGCGGGAACCTCGGTCCGCAACGTGCGGGTGTACCAGGATCGCGAACTGCTGCCCCCGCCAACGCGCCGCGGCCGCACGGCGATCTACGGCGACGCGCACCTGTCCCGGCTGCGGCTGATCCTCAACATGCTCGACCGCGGCTACGCGTTCGCGCAGATCAAGGAGATGCTCGACGCGTGGCAGTCCGGGCACAGCCTCGCCGACGTGCTCGGCCTGGAGCGGGCCACCGGTGCCGCGTGGTCCAACGAGCAGCCCACCGTGGTCGCGATGAGCGAGCTGGTCCGAATGTTCGGCAAGCAGCTCACCCCCGCCAACATCCGCCGGGCGCTCGACCTCGGCATCCTGGAGCGGCGTGGCGCGCAGTTCGTCGCGCCCAGCGTGAAACTGCTGGAGGCGGGCCACGAGCTGGTCAAGCTGGCCGTGCCGCTGGCCGAGGCGCTGGCGCTCGCCGCGGAGCTGCAGACCGAGACCGATCGGGTCACCGGCCTGCTGATCGGGCTGGTGCGCAAGTACGTGCTCGACCCCAAGGGCCCCGACTGGCTGCCCAGCGGCGAGGAGCTGCCGCAGTTCGCCGACGTCATCTCCCGGCTGCACCCGCTGGTCATGCAGGCGCTGTCGGCCGCGGTCGACCGCTCGGCCCGCCGGGTGATCCCCGAGGTCATGGGCGACCGGCTGATCGCGATGGCCGAACGCGCCCGCGCCGAACGCGGAGAGTAGTCGGCGCTTGCTCTTGCGAGCATGACAATGACGGTTGTAACGTTCTTCATTGTCACGTAACAGCGGCTTCATCTCTCCGCCCGCGGCCCGGCTGTGGGCCGTTGACGCACGTCCTGGAGGCGCCATGGCCAGCGAACCGCTCCCGTTCCCGGCGCCGACCCACCTCGTCGCACGCAGGCGCACGGTCCGGTCCGGCGACGTCGACCTCGCGGTGTTCACCCAGGGCGACGCGGCGTCCCCCACGGTCTTGCTGGTACACGGCTTCCCCGACACCCACCGGCTGTGGGACGCGATGGCCGACCGCCTCGCCGAGAACTACCACGTCGTGCGGTACGACGTCCGGGGCGCGGGGGAGTCCACCGCTCCCCGCGGTAAGTCCGCCTACACCACCGAGCGGCTCGGCGAGGACCTCTTCGCCGTCGCCGACGCCGTGAGCCCGGACCGTCCCGTCCACCTCGTCGCGCACGACTGGGGCTCGATCCACGCGTGGGAGTCGGTCACCGCGCCGCGGGCCGAGGCGCGCATCGCCTCGTTCACCTCGATCTCCGGTCCGTGTCTCGACCACGTGGCGCACTGGCTGCGGCGCAGGCTCGCCCGGCCCACCCCGGCCAACCTGCGCGCGGTCGTCACGCAGCTCGCGGCGTCCTGGTACATCGGCTTGTTCCACCTGCCCGTGCTGCCCGGCCTCGCCTGGCGCACCGTGCTCGGCCCGCGCTGGCCCCAGATCCTCGAACGGCTCGAAGGTGTGCGTCCGCTGTCCGCGCACCTGGGGCCGACCGTCGGCGCCGACGCCGCCCGCGGGGTGCGCCTCTACCGGGCCAACATGCTGCCGAAGCTGCTCGGCCCCCGGCTGCGGCCCACCGCCGTGCCGGTGCAGGTCGTGCAGCCCACGCGCGACAAGTTCGTCACCGCCGCGCTCGCCGACGACCTGGAACGCTGGGTCGGCAGGCTGTGGCGGCGCAGGCTCGTCGGCGGGCACTGGGCGCCCGCGGCGCGCCCGGACGCGCTGGCCAGGATGGTCGAGGAGTTCGTCGACCACGTCCGCGGCGAGCCGATGACCAGGAGCCTGCAGCGCGCCAAGGCGGGCGAACCGGGCGACCGCTTCACCAACCGGCTCGTCGTCGTCACCGGCGCGGGCCGGGGCATCGGCCGGGCCACCGCGCAGGCGTTCGCCGACCGCGGCGCCGAGGTCGTCGTCGCCGACCTGGATCTCGACGCGGCCCGCCGCACCGCCGCCGCCATCGGCCCCGCCGCGTACCCGTACCAGATCGACGTCGCCGACGAGCCCGCCGTCCGCCGCTTCGCCGACGACGTGGCGGCCGAGCACGGGGTGCCGGATGTGGTGGTCAACAACGCGGGCATCGGCATGGCTGGGCCGTTCCTGGACACCACCGCCCAAGACTGGCGGCGCGTGCTGGACGTCAACCTGCTCGGCGTGGTCCACGGCTGCCGCGCGTTCGGTTCGCTGATGGTCGAGGCGGCCGAGGGCGGCCACATCGTCAACCTGGCCTCCGCCGCGGCCTACACGCCGAGCCGGGCGATGTCGGCGTACGCGTCGAGCAAGGCGGCCGTGCTGATGCTGTCGGACTGTCTGCGTGCCGAGTTGGCAGGCCACGGCATCGGCGTCAGCGCGATCTGCCCCGGCATCGTGGCCACCGACATCACCAACACCACCCGCTTCGCGGGCACCGCCGACGCCGAACAGCGGCGGCTGCGGCAGCAGGCGACCACCGCGTACGCCCGGCGGGGATTCGGCCCGGAACGGGTGGCCGCCGACATCGTGCGCGCGGTGGAACGCGACACGGCGGTCGTGCCGGTCACGATCGAGGCCAAACTCGCCCGCCTCGGCTCCCGCTTCACCCCAGCCCTCATGCGCCGCGCGGCCCGCGTCGACGTGATCCGGTGATCGGCGACCGACTCCTGCTGGACGTGTGAAGGGAAGGCGATATGACCCGTCAGCCGATCGAGGTCGTTTTCGAGCGACGCGGCCAGGGCAGCCCGCTGGTGCTGCTGCACGGCATCGGACACCGTTGGCAGGCCTGGGAACCCGTGCTCGACCGGCTCGCCGAGCGGCACGACGTCATCGCCATCGACCTGCCCGGGTTCGGCGCGTCCCCGATGCTGCCGCCGGACCGGACCTACGACGTGCCGAGCGCGGTGGAGGCCCTCGCGGAGGTGTTCATCGCCCTGGGCGCCCCCCGTCCGCACATCGCGGGCAACTCCCTGGGCGGAATGCTCGCGCTGGAACTGGCCTCCCGCGGCCTGGTCCGCTCGGTCACCGCGCTGGCGCCCGCGGGCTTCTGGTCGGCCCGCGACCGCGCCTGGGCGATCCACGTGCTGAGCACCCTGCGGAGGTCCGCCCGCGCCCCGCTGGGCGTGCGCAGTGCGCTGTTCAATCGCAAGATGGTGCGAATGGTCGGCGGCAGCATCCTGTTCGGCCGCCCGTCGATGCTCACCGCGGAGAGCATGCTCGCCGACATGGCGGCCATGGTCGCCGCCGAGGGCTTCGACGCCGTCATCGCCGCGGGCGGTCGGGACTACGTGTACGCCTGCCCAGCCCCGTCGGTCCCCATCACCGTCGCCTGGGGAACCCGCGACCGCATCCTGTGGCCCCGCCAAGCCCGCCGGGCCGCCGACCTGCTGCCAGCCGCCCGACACGTCTCGCTGCGCGGGTGTGGCCACGTCCCGATGGGCGACGATCCGCACGCGGTGGCGGAACTGATCCTGTCGACCTGCCAGGAGTCCACAATGGACGTTGCGGCCTAGCCTCTGCGCGGCCGGAGGACACCGGCGACCACGATCAGCAGGCTCCCGAAGCCCACGTTCCACACCCCCGACTGCAGGTCGGTGATCTCCACGGCCGCGCGCGCCCGCACCACCCACACGACGACGGTGACGAGCAGGAGGAGCCCACCGAGGCGCAGCAGCGGTTGGGAGACCAGCAATCCGACCAGCACGAGCAACAGCGCTATCGCGATGGGGACCGCGATCGAGCTGATCAACGGCGCGGTCGACCGGCGCACGCCCTCGAACAGGTCGGCCAGCGGGATGGACGTGCCGACCCGGTCCTCGTACCAGGGCCGAATCACCCCGATCGCCGCCGCCGCCACGCCGACCAGCCCGAGTAACCAGGAAACCAGAGTTCGCACGCCCGCTCCGCCGTCCCTCGACTACGCAGTACGGACCTCACCTTACGGGCGCGCCGTGTCGGTGTGGTGACGTGCGGTGCCTGGGGCTATGACGCGGGGGTGCGGTCTCGCGGGGCGGGCGTGGGGGCGGGGCGGTGTACTGGCTGGGTGGTGCCGCTGGGCTTGGCCCGCAGTGATTCCACCGAGTCGGGGGCGAGTTCCGATTCCGCTTCCAGTGGCGCCAGCAGGTTCGCGCTCTGGGCCAGCAGGTCGTTCGTGCCGCGCAGCCTGCCCGCCAACTGCTCGCGCAGCGCGGTGAGTCGCTCCACCTGGCTGGTGGCGGTGGCTATGCGCTTGTCGGCTTCGTCGGTGGCCTCGCGGACCCGATGCCTGCATTCGTCGGTGGTGGCCTTGCGGGCGGCGTCGAGGTCGCGGTGGAGTTCGTCGCGCTTGGTGGTGATCTCCTGCTGGAACTGCTGCTCGATCCGCTGGCGTTCGCGTTCGGCCTTGTCGTCGATGTCCTTGCGGCGCTGGTCGGCCACGGTGGTCATGTCGGTCACCTTGGTGCGGGCCTCGTCCATGATCGACTTGTGGGCGGTGTGGATCTCGGCGTGCTGGCGGTCCAGGTCGGTCAGCAGCTTGCGGTAGCGCTCGCGCAGGGCGGTGGAGGCTTGCTCGGCGGCCGACCACGTGTTGTCGGCGGCGACTCGGGCGCGGCTGGTGATCTCGGCGGCCTGGGTCTTGGCCAGGTCGAGCGCGCGCGCGGCTCGCTCGGCCGCGTTCGGCGCGTTCGCGGCTGCCGCCGCCGTGCCGATCTTGTCGAGGCGCTCGGTGAGCGCGGCGTTCTCGCGCCGCGCCTGGTCGAGTTGGTTGGACACGTCGGCGAGTTGGGACCGAGCCTCGTCGCGCTCGGCCGCGGAGCGCAGGGCGTCGTGTTCCAGGCGTTGGAGGTACTGCTTCACCTGGGTTCGGTCGAACCCGTGCCGCACCACGGCGAAGCCCTCGGGGTCGCGGTCCTGCTGGGAGGCCATGCGTCGACGTTACCGGTGTGGCCACAACCGGCAACAGGGACGCCACGCGATGGGATGAATCATCACTCGTCCGAGTGGAGGTCGAACGCGGTGCGGTGCCGGGGCTCGTAGCGGCCGACCACACCGCCGCCGGGCAGCGCGATGGAGGTCAACAGCCCGAATCCCGCCGCGCTGACCGGGCCGGTGACGGTGACGCCCTTGGCCGTGAGGCCGGCGACGGTGGCCCCGATATCGTCGCCGGTCAGGTACAGCCCGTCCTACCAGTGGAAACCGCGGGTCAGCTTGGCCAGGGCGGTGGCCGCCGCGGTGAGGTTGCGTTCGCCCTTGCCGAGCTTGATCCGGTCGTTGCCGCCCGCGCCCGTGGAGTCGGGGAAGATCCGGTAGCCCTGGTAGGCGACCGCGTCGACTAGCCCCGGCGCCACCGCGTACGCGGCCTGGATCGCGAACCCGGTCGGCGTGCCGATGTGCTTGGGCCGGGAGACCAGCGCGTCCATCACCATGTCGGCCGCCTGCTCCGGCGACTTCGTCGGGAACGCGTCGTAGATCTTGGTCGGCCGGATCATCGGGGTGCGCACCAGCGGCATGTGGACCGTGGTGAAGGTGATCCCCGCGCCGTGGGTCTCGGTGGCGACGATCTTGCTGAAGTAGTCCAGGGCCGCCTTCGACGCCACGTACGCCGAGAACCGCGGCGCGATGCCCTGCACGCCGATCGACGACACGTTCACCACGTGGCCGAACTTCCGCTCCGTCATGTGCGGCAGCAGCGCCAGGATCAGCCGCACCGCGCCGAAGTAGTTGATCGCCATGGCGCGCTCGTAGTCGTGCATCCGGTCGTACGAGAGCCGCACCGCGCGCCGGATGGACCGGCCCGCGTTGTTGACCAGCATGTCCACCGACGGCTGCTCGGCCAGCATCGCGGACACCGTCTTGGCCACCGACTCGTCGTCGGTCAGGTCGCACGGATAGACATACGCCTGCCCGCCCGCGGCCGCGATCTCCGTGCGCACCTCCTCCAGTTCGACCTCGCGCCGCGCCACCAGCAGCGGCACGCCGCCCGCCGCGGCGACCTTGAGCGCGGTGGCCCGCCCGATGCCCGACGACGCGCCCGTGATCACCACGCGCCTGCCGTCCAGTTCGCCGCGCTGGCCGTGCCGACGCGCGCGGAACGGGTCGAGGTGTTCCCGCCAGTAGCGCCAGAGCACGTCGGCGTAGTCGGCCAGGTTCGGGACCTCGACGCCGCTGCCCGCGAGCGCCTTGCGGGTCTCCGCCGACTCGAAGCGCGGCTCGAACGTCAGCGTGGTCAGCAGCACGGGCGGGATGCCCAGCCGGTCGAGCACGGCGTCCCTGGCGATCGACACCCCGGGCACGTTCTCCGCGAACCGCACCAGGCCGAGCAGCGGGCCGCTCAGCCGCCTGCTCAGCTCCGCCGCGGCCAGCGGCGCTCCCGCCGCCCGGGCGAACGCGTTGTAGACCTCCTTGGCGGGCTGTGGTTCGGGCGAGACCAGGTGGAAGGCGCGCCCGTCGAGGCCGGGCTCGTTCACCAGGTGCGCCATCGCCCTGGCCACGTAGTCGACCGGGACGATGTTGGTGTCGCCGATGTCGGGGAACAGCAGCGGCACGTTCGGCAGCGAGTTGAGCCGGGACAGCGCGGCGAAGAAGTAGTACGGGCCGTCGATCTTGTCCATCTCGCCGGTCACCGAGTCGCCGACGACGATCGCGGGCCGGTAGATCCGCCACGGAACCCGGGTCTGGGTGCGCACCAGCCGCTCGGACTCGAACTTGGTGCGGTGGTACGGGGTGACCAGCCGCTGGCCCGCGTCGAACATCTCCTCGGTGAACCGGCCGCGGTAGTCGCCTGCGACCGCGACCGACGACACGTGGTGCAGGCACCCCGCGCCGAGTTCGGCGGCCAGGTCGATCACGTTGCGGGTGCCCTCGACGTTCGCGGTGATGCTGGTCTCGTCGTCGGCGGTGACGTCGTAGAGCGCGGCGAGGTGCACTACGTGGTCGACGCCCGCGAGGTCGCCGAGCGCGTCCGCGGCGATCCCGAGCCCGGGCTGCGACACGTCGCCGACCACCGTGCGGACCCGGTCGGCCGCGGGCCAGTCGCGCGCGGCGCGCGCCAGCCGCTCCTGCGACTGGGCGCGCACCAGCAGCCACAGCCGGTCCACGTCGTCGCGGTCGAGCAGTTCGCGCACGAAGTGCCTGCCGATGAGCCCTGTCGCACCGGTCACCAGGTAGGTCGCCATGATCGCCGTCCTCTCTTCTTCCGGGGTGAGCATGTCACCATCGGCGAAAGTTGACGACCCGTTGTCCACAGGCTCGTTTCGGTGCGTTCAGCGCGCGGCGAGCGCCACTGGGCCGGGCACGAAATCCGGGTCGACCTGATCAGCCAGATCGCGTCCCGCGCGGTCGTTCGCCCAGGCTCGCGCGTTGCGCAGGTGAAAGTCCACGGCGTGGCGCTGATAGGTCGGCCAGTCCTTCTCGACGCCGTCGACCAGGCTGCGCATCGCCCGCAGCGCGGCGCGGTTCTCCGGCTCCAGCGCGTCGATCGGGCGGACGACACCGCGTTCGGCCGCCCGCACGTGCGCGGAGCGGCCGACCCAGGTGAGCAGGTCGTCGCCGACCTGCTCGCGCAGGAAGTCCAGGTCGTCGCCATCGGAGATCTTGTTGCCCACCACCGCGACCCGCACGCCGAAGTCGCGCGCGTAGCCCAGGTACTGCCGGTAGACCCCGACGCTGCGCACGGTCGGCTCGCAGACCAGGAACGTCACGTCGAAGCGGGTGAACAGGCCGGAGGCGAACGAGTCGGCGCCCGCGGTCATGTCGACCACGGCGTACTCGCCCGCGCCGTCGACCATGTGGTTGAGCAGGAGTTCGACCGCGCCGACCTTCGAGTGGTAGCAGGCGACGCCGAGGTCGGCCTCGCCGAACGGCCCGGTGACCGCGACGCGGATGCCGTCGATCTCGCGCACGCAGTCGCGGTAGACCGGGTTGTCCTCAGCGATGCGCACCAGCCGGGAGCCGCGCCCGGGCGGGGTCGTCTTGACCATGTCCGCCGCGGACAGCACCCGCGGGTTGTCGCCGCGCAGATAGTCCTTGATCGGCGTCAGGTGCCCGCCGAGTGTCGGCATGGCGAGTGTCTCCGGCTCGGCCGCGCCGAGCGCCGCGGCGAGGTGCTGGTTGATGTCGGCGTCCACCGCGAGCAGGGCGGGCGCCGGGTGCTCGGCGGCGAGGTGGCGCAGGAACAGCGAGGCGAGCGTCGTCTTGCCGCTGCCGCCCTTGCCGACGAAGGCGATCTTCACGGGAGGTCTCTCCAGGCCTGGGGAACGTGACCTGGATAGTGGTATCGGTTTTCATTATCTCTGGCAAGTCGGGCCACCGGATCGGGGGACCTCAGCCCGGCTCGGCGATCTGCGCGTTGGGCATCTTGCGGTAGGTCTCCAGCACCGCCGGGTCCTGCAGCTTCATCCATTCGATGACCTCGGTGTAGGTCGCGCACACCGTCTCCGGCCGCACGCACACGTCGGACATGAACTGCTCGGTCGCGGTCATGAACGCCCCGCCCGACCACGCGTTGAAGTGGTTGCCGACGATCATCGGCGCCCGGTTGCCGTCGAACGCTGCCTGGTAGGCGCCCTCGTAGGCGTCCAGGGTGATCTTGGTGAACTCGGCGGCCCGCGCGGGCTCGTTCTTGGCCTTGTTCAGCATGAACCACAGGTTGTAGTCCATCAGGATCGTCTTCTTGTACTTCGCGCCCGGCACCCGAACGGTCGGCATCGCGAACTCCCAGACGCCGTCCTGCATCGTCGGCCAGGCGAGGCCGTCGGAGACCTGGCTGGAGTCATAGGTCATGCCGCGCCCGGTGAGCGCGGGCATCAACTTGTCGAACTTGGCCTCCAGGCACGGGGTGCGGCCGCCCTTGATCGTGGTCGGGTCGACCTTGAGGCCCTTGACCGCGGCCTGGTCCACGTACTTGAAGAACTGGTCCAACTCGGCGTTCCACTGCTGGGTGTCCCACTTGCCGCCGCTGGGCTCGGACCCCAGGCAGAAGTGGCCGTTGTAGTGCGTGCCGACCTCGTGGCCCTGCTCGACCGCGGCGTTCAGGTCGCCGATCAGGTTGCGCACGTCCTGTTCGGACCCGCCGAACGCGATCGAGGCCTTGCCCGGACGGTGGCCGGGGCCGGTGTACTCGGTCCGCTGGTCGTCGCGGAGCAGGTAGATGCCGGACAGGAACCCGGAGAAGTGCGCGTTGGCCTTGCTCGCCAGCGGCAGCATCCGCTGCCAGTGCTCGTGCGATCCGGCGCCGTCGAAGGAGAACAGCACGAACTGCGGGGGCTTCTCGCCCGGCGCGAGCTTGTGCATCCAGGCCGCGGGACCCGCCGATGCCTGCGGCGCCGGGCTTCCCGACACCGTTCGGCGGCCGCCGTCTGGGCGGATCGTGCCGAGCACGATCAGCACCACGAACGTCAGCACCAGTGCCACACCGATGCCGATCGTCTCCCAGCGCCTGCGGACCTTCATCGTGCCTCCCCAACGGGTTGCGGCTTGTTCCTCCCCGAATGAATAGACGCCTATACGGTGAACTCGTTGCCCACGGTAAGTCTCGTGGCCGAGATTCCAGCGGAGCGACACGAACCGGCGACACCTGATCGGCGGGTCTTCGCTCCGTTAAGTGATCATTCCGGCCGGGCGACCACGATCCGGTTGGACTCGTAGCCGCCCTGGCCGCCGACCCACTGGCCGCCGCAGGTCACCAGCACCAGCCGGTGTGGCCCGCGTTGGCCGAAGAACTCTTCCGCCCGGACCGGAAGGTCGTGCTTGGTCACGGTCTCCACCTGGGCGACCCGATAGCGCCAGGTACGCCCCTCCGCGTCCACAACGGACACCGCGTCCCCCGCCCGGGCGCCCCACAACTCGGCGAACGGGCCGGTCTGGCCCCGCCAGTTGACGTGGCCCGCGAGCACCGTGGCGCCCGCGGTCGCGTCGAGCCCGGCGCCCCACCAGGTCGCCTCCCGCACGCCGTCGGGCACCGGCAGCGTGGCGTCCGGCCCGAGTTCACGGCGCACGAGCGTGGCTGTGCCGCCCTTGGTGAGGCGCACCGTGCCCGGCTGCTGCCCGACCGGTTCCGGCGGCGCCGGGGGTTTGGTGGCGGGAGGTTCAGGTCGCGCGGGCAGATACGCGCCCACCGCACCGGCACTGACCGCGGTAGCCGGTGTGTGCGGTGTGTCCGGTGTGGACACTGGCACGGCGCCCGCGATCGGCCTGCCGGACACCGAGACGTCGCCGCCCAACACCACCGCGACGAGCAGCCCGACCACCCCCGCGGCCGCGGGCGTGGCGAGCCGCCAGCGACGAGTCATCCGCGCTCCCAGTCGCCGCGCATGCCGCGGCTGACCACGGTGCGTCGACGGCCCCGGACCAGCACCGCCGTGCCCGCGCTCGCCAGGAGCACGAGTGCGCCCAGGCCGACCAGCAGCCCGGTCGACGGACCGCCGCCCAGCACGGCCGCGGCTGCCGAGGTGCCGTCGCCCGCCGGGATGGTCTGGGGCACCGTGGGCACGTTCGGCTTGTTGGCGACAGTCAGCGTGAGCGTGCCGCCCGGCCGCACCTCGCCGCACGCCGATGGCGGCGCCGCCGGGTCGAACGCCTGCTCGTAGCCCGGCGGCGCGGCCACCTCGACCACGCAGACCTGTTGCGGCGTCTTGAGGTTCGGCACCGCCACCGTGCCGTCCGCGCCGGTCACCACGACCACCGGCTTGCCGTCCGGGCCGACCAGGGCCTTGCCGTCCTGGCCGACCGCTGGCGCGGTCTTGTCGGCCCCGGTGACCCGCAGCGACACGCCCGCGATGCCCCTGCCGGTCTTCTCGTCGACCTTGGCGACCGCGGCAGCGCCGGGCGCGGTGACCGCGGTGACGGCTGCGCGCGCGGCCAACTCCTTCTCCCCGCCCGTGCTCACCACGCGCTGGGTGTCGACCTGCACCGCCTGCTGCACGACCGGCCGGTCGGCGGGGCTCGCCAGCGTGATGGCGAGCGCCGGGTTGGGACCGGTCGGGGTGACCGTCACCGCGATAGGGCCGCCGTTGTCCTGGGTGGGCAGGGTGATCGTGGTCTTCCCGTCGACCGTGGCGTCGGTGAGCGTCAGCCGCACCGGCACCTTCGCGACACCCGTGCCCGCGGCGTTGCGGACCTCGACGCTCCACACGTCCGGCGTGCCGATGATCTGCGGCTTGGTCGGCTCGGTGATCGCCGTCGTCCACGGGCCGTGGTTGGCCGTGGCGTCGGCCCGCAGCCGGTCGACGGCGGCCTGGGCGCTCGTGGGCAGCTTCTCCAGGTGGAACGGCGCGCTGTAGGCGATGGTGCGGAAGGTGTTGCTCGGCAGGAGCTGGTCGGCGTTCCGCGGCGCCGCCGTCCACGAGTGCAGCAGGTGCGCCAGCGCGGCGGACTCGTCGGCGCTGGCCGTGTTCGCATAGCGCAGCAGCAGGTAGGAGATGTCCGCGGCGACGTCGGGGGCCAGCTCGGTGCCCCACTTGGTCTTGAGCGCCTCGCCCGGCTGGTACTGCTCGTCGGAGTCCGGCGCGCGGAAGGCGTACTGCACGCACCAGACCTGCTTGCCGCCCACGAGGTACGAGCCGAGCCAGTCGGACGGGTCGGGGTTGCCCTGGTAGGGCTGGGCGGGCGCGGTCTCGTAGCCGATGCCGACCTGGACCGCCGCCGCGGCGGCGGGCGCACCGGTCGCGAGCAGGGTGCCCGCGAGCAATGCGGCCCCCGCGGCGGCGGCGCCGAAGCGCGTGGTTCGCCCCATGTGCTGTTCGACTCCTTGCCATGTCAGTGGCAGCGCACGCCAGCGACACTCGACGATCGTGTGACCCCAGTTCGTGTGGTGTGCCGGGCGTCAGCCCGTCACAGCACGCACTCGACCGAGCCTCGTTCGTCCCCCGATAGGCCGCAATCCGCCACCGGGGCGACCTCGATCGGGTGAAGGGGGGCCGATTTGTCCGCTTTAGGGGGGTCGGGTGGCAGCGTTACAGTTCGGATGGCGCAAGCCTCGCCCCGGCAGGCGGGTTCGGCGACTACGCTCGGCTCGTCCCGCCGAGATCGTTACTGGGGAATCCCCGGTTCCGACTCGGCGTGGCGGACAAGTGGGTAAAGTAGGTTTTACCCAGCGGGAACTGGTCGGCCCAATCGATCGTTGACCCCGTGAAGGCGCCATTCAGGCCCAGGAGGATCAGGTGCGTTCTACCAGCAACCCCGCGTTCCGTAACCTGCCGACCGGCGGCTACGGCTCGTACACGGGCATCCAGCCCCAAGCCCAGGGCTATCAGCAGCCGGGCATGCCGGGTCACGGCGGCTATCCGGCGCCGCCGACCACCGGCGACCGTCCGATGACGGTCGACGACGTCGTCACCAAGACCGCGATGACCCTGGGCCTCGCCCTGGTCGTCGGCATCGTCACGGCTGTCGCAGTGCTCGGCGGGGCCATCTCGCCGTACCCGCCGATGATCGCCGGTCTACTCGTCGGCCTCGTGCTGTCCCTGGTCATCATCTTCAAGAAGACCCCGAACCCGGCGCTCGTGCTGGCCTACTCGGCCGCGGAGGGCGTGTTCCTCGGCGCCATCACCGGCGTGTTCGAGTCGTTCGTGCCCGGCATCGCGTTCCAGGCGATCCTGGGCACCGCGCTGGTGTTCATCACCATGCTCGTGGTCTACAAGACCGGGGCGATCAAGGTCACCCCGAAGCTGACCAAGTGGATCATCGGCGCCACCATCGGCGCCGCCGGTCTGATGCTGGTCAACCTCGTGCTGTCGATGTTCGGTGTCAACATGGGCATCCGCGACGCGGGCCCGCTCGGCATCGGGATCAGCCTGCTGTTCATCGGCATCGCGGCGTTCAACTTCCTGCTCGACTTCGACATGGCGGACCAGATGATCCGCACCGGCACGCCGTCGAAGTGGGCCTGGTACGTCGCGTTCGGCCTGATGACCACGCTCGTCTGGCTCTACCTGGAAATGCTGCGGCTGCTGTACATGCTGCAAAGCGACTGACCCGGAACCACCCGAAACAGGGCGCTCGGCTTCGGCCGGGCGCCCTGTTTCGCGTCCGCGATCAGCTCAGGCGTTCCAGGATCATCGCCATGCCCTGCCCGCCGCCGACACACATGGTCTCCAGGCCGAACTGCTTGTCGTGCCACTGCAGCGAGTTGATCAGCGTGGTCGCGATCCGGGCGCCGGTCATGCCGAACGGGTGGCCGACGGCGATCGCGCCGCCGTTGACGTTGAGCTTGTCCTCGTCGACGCCCAGTTCGCGGGCCGAGGGCAGGACCTGCGCGGCGAACGCCTCGTTGATCTCCACCAGGTCGATGTCGCCGATGGTCATGCCCGCGCGGGCCAGCGCCCGGTTGGACGCGTCGACCGGGCCAAGGCCCATGATCTCCGGCGACAGGCCCGAGACGCCCGTGGCCACGATCCGGGCCAGCGGCGTGAGGCCGAGCGCCGTCGCCTTGGTGTCCGACATGATCACCAGCGCCGCGGCGCCGTCGTTGAGCGGACAGCAGTTGCCCGCCGTCACGCGGCCGTCAGGGCGGAAAACCGGCTGCAAGGTGGCCGTCTTCTCGTAGGTGATCCCCGGGCGGGGGCCGTCGTCGGTGTCCACGACCCGTCCGTCCGGCAGCGTGACCGGGGTGATCTCGCGCGCCCAGAAGCCGTCCTTGATGGCCTGCTCGGCGAGGTTCTGCGAGCGGACGCCGAAGTGGTCCATGTCCTCCCTGGTCACGCCCTTCGCCAGGGCCAGGTTCTCGGCGGTCTGGCCCATCGCGATGTAGGCATCCGGGACGCGCCCGTCGGCGCGCGGGTCCTGCCACTCGCCCGCGCCGTTCTCGGCGACGCTCGCGGTACGCGCCGTGGCCTCGGCGAAGATCGGGTTGTGCGTGTCCGGCCACGAGTCCGAGCTGCCCTTGGCGAACCGGGACACCGTCTCCACGCCCGCCGAGATGAACACGTCGCCCTCGCCCGCCTTGATGGCGTGCAGCGCCATCCGGGTCGTCTGCAGGGACGAGGCGCAGTAGCGGGTGACGGTGCACCCGGGGAGGTGGTCGTAGCCCAGCAGGACCGACACGACCCGGCCCAGGTTGAACCCCTGCTCGCCGCCGGGCAGGCCGCAGCCGAGCATCAGGTCGTCGATCTCGGTCGGGTCGAGGGCGGGCACCTTGTCCAGCGCGGCACGCACCATCTGCGCGGTGAGGTCGTCCGGGCGGATGTCGACCAGCGAACCCTTCCCGGCGCGCCCGATCGGGGATCGGACAGCGGAGACGATGACGGCCTCTGGCATGGCGGTGCTCCTTCGCGATTTCCGGTTCTGCACGGAGGTTACCTGCAGGTAATCACCCGGGTCACGCGCTGGAACGCCGCGGCTCAGGCCATTGTCCGCACCCTGGCGGCGGCGCACAGCGGGGCGAGGACGACCTCGGCGGCCAGGGCATACCCGGCGCCGTTGGGGTGGAACCGGTCCGGGCTGAACAGCTCGTCCGGGTCGGCCATGAACCGCGGCGACAGCAGCGCCGCCAGCGGTACCGAGGTGGCCTCGGTGCGCGCCAGCTCGCGCGTCTGCGCCCGGGCCAGTGCGAGGCTCCAGCGTCGCGCCACCGCGCGCAGCGGCTGCGGGATCGGCCGGATCGCGCCCAGGTCGGGACAGGTGCCGACGACCACGGCGGTGCCCGCGTCGGTCAGCCTGCGCACCTGCGCGGCGAGCAGCGCGGCGGAGGTGCGGATCCGTATCCTGGCGGTCACGTCGTTGCCGCCGATCATGATCAGCGCCACGTCCGGCGGTGTCCGCAGCGCCGCGTCCACCTGCGGCACCAGATCGGTCGTGCGCGAGCCGCTGACCGCGTAGGTGACCAGGCGCACGGGGCCGCCCGACGCCGCCGCGAGTTCGCGGGCGAGCCGCACCCCGGGTAGCCCGTCCGGCGACTCCGCGCCCAGGCCCGCCGCGATGGAGTCGCCGAACACCGCGAAGGTCAACGGCGGACCCGACGAGGCGGGCGCGAACACCCCGTCCGCGACGAAGGGCAGCTCACGCGGCACGCCGATGACCGTGCGCGCCTGCCGCGACTGCGTGTTGAGCAGCCCGTAGGCCGCGCCGGACAGCCCGCCGACCGACCCCGCGGCCACCGCGAGCACCCGCAAACCTCGAAACCCGACCATCGCCGTCCTCCCTCCGCGCGTGGTGATGCCTATGGACGTATCGCACACACTCCCGGTTCCCCGTTACCTAAAGAGCTGGTCACCACACGTTCGGATACGTCTGGCCGGATAAGGTGGCGACTGGTCCACGACGTGAGAAAACCCAAAAGGAGTCCCCCGGTGGAGTACGTCGAGCACATCATCGATCTCGTCGGCGACACGCCGCTGGTGAAACTGAACTCCGTCGCGGCGGGGTTGGCCCCGCTGGTGCTGGCGAAGATCGAGTACTTCAACCCCGGCGGCAGCGTCAAGGACCGCATCGCGCTGCGGATGGTCGAGGCGGCCGAGCGGTCGGGCGAGTTGCGCGCCGGCGGCACCATCGTCGAGCCGACCTCCGGCAACACCGGCGTCGGCCTGGCCCTGGTCGCCCAGCGCAAGGACTACAAGTGCGTCTTCGTCTGCCCCGACAAGGTCAGCGAGGACAAGCGCAACGTGCTCAAGGCATACGGCGCCGAGGTTGTCGTGTGCCCGACAGCCGTCGCCCCGGAACACCCGGAGTCGTACTACAACGTCTCCGACCGGCTCGTCACCGAGATCGACGGCGCCTGGAAGCCCAACCAGTACGCCAACCCGGAGAACCCGGCGAGCCACTATCACACGACCGGCCCGGAGCTGTGGCGTCAGACGGACGGCCGGATCACGCACTTCGTGGCGGGCGTGGGCACCGGCGGCACGATCTCCGGCACCGGCCGCTATCTCAAGGATGTCTCCGACGGCCGCGTCCAGGTGATCGGCGCCGACCCCGAGGGCTCGGTGTACTCCGGCGGTTCGGGCAGGCCCTACCTGGTCGAGGGCGTCGGCGAGGACTTCTGGCCCGAGACCTACGACCGCACGGTGGCCGACGAGATCATCGCGGTGACCGACAAGGAGTCCTTCGACATCACCCGCAGGCTCGCCCGCGAGGAGGGTCTGCTGGTCGGCGGCTCCTGCGGCATGGCTGCGGCCGCCGCGCTGCGCCTGGCCGAGCGGCTCGGCCCCGACGACGTGGTGGTCGTGCTGCTGCCCGACGGCGGGCGCGGCTACCTGTCCAAGGTGTTCAACGACTCCTGGATGGCCCAGTACGGCTTCCTGCCGCCCGAGCACTCCGGCGCCACCGTCGGCGACGTGCTGCGGCGCAAGAGCAGCTCCGGGCTCAACCTCCCGGCGTTCATCCACGGCCACCCCGGCGAGACCGTCGCCGAGGCCGTCGCCGTGCTGCGCGAGTTCGGCGTGAGCCAGATGCCGGTGGTCAACGCGGAGCCGCCGGTGATGGCCGCCGAGGTCGTCGGCGCGGTCAACGAGCGCGACCTGCTCGATGCCCTGTTCGCGGGCAAGGCCGCCCTGGCCGACCGGCTCGACCGGCACATGTCCGGGCCACTGCCGACCATCGGCGCGGGGGAGCAGGTGAGCGCGGCGATGATCGCGCTGTCCGCGGCGGACGGCGCCCTCGTGCTGCTCGACGGCAAGCCCGCGGGCGTGGTGACCAGGCAGGACCTGCTCGGCTTCCTCGCGGGCAAATAATTTGGCGCGCGGGAATCGAGTCGATTCCGGCACCCCCATGGCTGATCCGATAGCGTTACCCGCGATGCAAGATGACATTCCAGGTCAAAAGGGGTGGGAAACCCGATGAGCGCTCCGCAGCCGCCGAACCAGCCGTGGCAGGGCGGCCAGCCCCAGCAATGGCCTGGGCAGCCCAATCAGGAGCAGCAGGGGCAGCCGCAGTACGGCCAGCAGCCCGGCTACCCCGCACCGCCGCCCGAGCAGGGCCAGCAGCAGTACGCGCCGCCGTCCGGCGACAACGTGGGCGCCGACGGCGTCGAGCGCACCCAGGCGATTCGGCCTGGTCAGCCCGTGCCCGGCCAGGAGGACGACGGCTCCGACCGCACCCAGGTGGTGCGCCCGGGCGGCGGCGGTGAGGCGACCCAGATGGTGCCGCCCGGCACCGTCCCGCAGGGTCCGCCGTACGCCCCGCCGGGCGAGCAGCAGCAGGCGCCGCCGCCCGGTGGCTTCGGCCAGCAGCCCGGCCAGCCCTACGGTCAGCCGGGCTACGGGCCGCCGCCGGGCGGATTCCCGGGACAGCCGCCGCAGCAGCAGGGCTTCGGCCAGCAGCCGGGCGGGTACCCGCCGCCGCAGCACGGCGGGTTCGCCCAGCAGGGCGGCCTCGGTGCCGCGCCGACCTTCGGCGGCCCGGGCAACAACACCGCCATGATCGCCATGATCGTGCAGGGCGTGGTCGCCCTGCTCGGCCTGATCGCCGCGATCATGGGCATCTCGCTGCTGTCGGACTTCGCCAGCATCGGTGACGTCTGTGCCGGGTTGACCGGTACTTTCCGCGACCAGTGTGAAAGCGTGGCGCCCAGCGGCGGTGCGGGAGTCCTCTTCTCGCTGCTGCAGATTGTCGGCGGTGTCGGCGCGATCGCGGGCGCGGTGCTGCTGTTCCTCAAGAAGACCAACTTCGCGCACTTCGTGGTGCTCGGCGGTGGCGCCCTGCTGGTGATCTCGTCGATCCTGCTCGGCGCGACCTATTCCTTCGCAGGCGAGGTCGTCACCCCGCTGCTGTTCGGCCTGCTCATCGCGGGTGCCGGTGCGCTGGCGTTCTTCCCGCAGACCAAGCAGTTCTTGTTCGCCGGACCGCCGCTGGGCGGCGGCGGGCTCGGCGGCTTCGGCGGCCCGCCCGCCGGTGGCCAGCCGCAGCAGGGTTTCGGCCAGCCCCAGCAGGGCTTCGGGCAGCCGGCGCAGCAGGGTTTCGGGCAGCCGCAGCAAGGGTTCGGGCAGCCCCCGCAGCAGGGCTACGGCCAGCCGCAGCAGGGCTACGGCCAGCAGCCCCCGCCCGGTTACGGCCAGCCGGGTGGCTACGGACAGCAGCCGCCGCCCGGCGGTCAGCCGCCGCCGCAGCAGTGGTGATCGGATAGTCGAAGGGGTGGCCCCGGCCGATGGCCGGGGCCACCGCCGTTATTCCCCGGGTATGAAACCGTCCCATATGCCGGCGGGCTTTCGTCATGGCCGTAACCTGAAGTCATGGCAGATGACAGCGCCCGGTGGGGCTTCGAGACCAGGGCGATCCACGCGGGGCAGGACCCCGACCCGCGCACCGGCGCGGTGATCGTCCCGATCTACGCGACCTCCACCTTCGCCCAGGACGGTGTCGGCGGCGTGCGCGAGGGGGGCTACGAATACTCCCGTACGGCGAACCCCACCCGGACCGCGCTGGAGCAGGCACTGGCCTCGCTTGAGGGTGGCAAACACGGTCTGGCTTTCGCCTCCGGCATGGCCGCCGCCGACATCGCGCTCCGCTCGATGACCCGTCCCGGCGACCACGTCATCCTCGGCAGCGACGCCTACGGCGGCACCTTCCGCCTGCTCGACAAGGTCCTCTCCCTCTGGGGCGTCGAGTACACCTCGGTGGACCTGGCCGACCCGGCGGCCGCGCGTGCCGCGGTGCGGCCCACCACCAAGGTCATCTGGTCCGAGACCCCGACCAACCCGCTGCTCGGCATCGCCGACATCGCCGCGCTGGCCGCCGTCGCCGCCGAAGCGGGCGCGAAGCTGGTCATCGACAACACCTTCGCCACCCCGTACCTACAGTCCCCGCTCGGCCTCGGCGCCGACGTGGTGCTGCACTCCACCACCAAGTACCTCGGCGGCCACTCCGATGTCGTCGGCGGCGCCCTCATCACCTCCGACCCGACGTTGAACGAGCAGTTCGCCTTCCTGCGCAACGCCACCGGCGCCGTCCCCAGCCCGTTCGACTCGTGGCTGGTGCTGCGCGGCGCGAAGACGCTGGCCCTGCGCATGGAGAAGCACAGCGACAACGCCGAGCGCGTTGTCGAAGCGCTGTTGGGTCACCGCAAGGTCACCAAGGTCTACTACCCGGGCCTGGTCGACCACCCCGGCCACGAGATCGCGGCCAAGCAGATGCGCCGCTCGGGTGGGATGGTGTCGTTCTCCGTCGTGGGCGGCGAACAGGCGGCCCTCGCGCTCGCCGCGCGCACCAAGCTGTTCATCCTGGGCGAGTCCCTCGGCGGCATCGAGTCGCTGATCGAACACCCCGGCAAGATGACGCACGCCAGCACCACCGGCTCACCGCTGCAGATCGCGGGCGACATCGTGCGCCTGTCGGTGGGCATCGAGGACAGCACCGACCTGGTCCGTGACCTCCTGGACGCCCTCGGCTGACGGGTTGGTCAGGGGCTGACCTGGCGGAACCGGTCGATGCCCGCACCCGGGTCGGCCGCCGGGGCGGTGTCGGAGCCGGGTGCGGCGGGCAGGTCGGCCGCGTCGACGCAGCCGCCGACGAGTTCGACCTGGTCGCCGCGCTGGATGTACGCACCCGCGTCGGCGCAGCCCGCGGTGTGCACCGTGAAGACCGCGACACCGGCCAGCGCCATCGCGGCGAGCACGGCGCCCGCCAGCGGGCCAACACCCGCCATCCGTGTGCCGAAGGCCATGCCGCTGTCTCCCCACGCCCGAATATCCGCCCGTCGCCGAGGGTACCCGTCCGGCTGCGCGCTTACCTGAGGGACTGCTGAGTGTGGCTCCTGCCGCCGAAGCGGGCAGGAGCCACGTTCCCGAACCCCCGGGGTCTCAGAGGTTGCCGCGCCGCTCCTGCTCGCGCTCGATCGCCTCGAACAGCGCCTTGAAGTTGCCCTTGCCGAAGCCCAGCGAGCCGTGCCGCTCGATCATCTCGTAGAACACGGTGGGGCGGTCGCCGATGGGCTTGGTGAAGATCTGCAGCAGGTAGCCGTCCTCGTCGCGGTCGACCAGGATGGCGTGTTCCTTGAGCACCTCGATCGGCACGCGCACCTCGCCGATGCGGGCGCGCAACTCCGGGTCCTCGTAGTAGGACTCCGGCACGTCGAGGAACTCGACACCCGCGGCGCGCATGGCCGTGACGGTGCTGATGATGTCGTTGGTCGCGAGCGCGATGTGCTGGCAGCCGGGGCCGCCGTAGAACTCCAGGTACTCGTCGATCTGCGACTTCTTCTTCGCGATCGCGGGCTCGTTGAGCGGGAACTTGACCCGGTGGTTGCCGTTGGACACCACCTTGCTCATCAGCGCCGAGTACTCCGTGGCGATGTCGTCGCCGACGAACTCCGCCATGTTGACGAAGCCCATGACGCGGTTGTACCAGTCGACCCAGTAGTCCATCCGGCCGAGTTCGACGTTGCCCACGCAGTGGTCGACGGCCTGGAACAGGCGCTTCGGCGCGTCCGCCGCGCGGGTGAGCGTGCCCTCGCGGGTGACGTAGCCGGGCAGGTACGGGCCGGTGTAGCGGGAGCGGTCGATCAGCGTGTGCCGGGTCTTGCCGTAGGTGGCGATCGCGGCGGTTCGGACGGTGCCGTGCTCGTCGGACACGTCGTGCGGCTCGTCCAGCACGGTGGCGCCCTGGGCGCGGGCGTGCGCGACGCACTTGTCGACGTCGACAACCTCCAGCGCGAGGTCCACGACACCGTCACCGTGCTCGCGGTGGTGCTCGATCAGCGGGCTCTCGGGGGCCACGCCGCCCTTGATGACGAACCGGGCCGAGCCGGACTTCAGCACGAACGCCTTGTGGTCGCGGTTGCCGCACTCCGGGCCGGAGTAGGCGACGAGCCGCATGCCGAACGCCGCCTGGTAGAACAGCGCGGTCTGGGTCGCGTTGCCGACGACGAAGACCACGGCGTCCATGGCCTTGACCGGGAACGGGTCCCGGGTCTCGTCGTAGTCGACCAGGCCGACGAGCTGGCGGAGTTGGTCGTAGCTCACCTCGTCCATTCCGTGCTCGCTGAGCCCGAGCGTCCCCGTCATCGCAAACCTCCTGGTCACTGACCCTTCGCGGTAGACTTGAGCATGTGTCCGACAGGGCATCCTGTGCAAGGCTGGTCTGAAACACTGGACACCTTGACCAGCATCTACCGGGATCGGTTCGGCAAAATGGACACTCTGACCAGGAGGTGATCGGGGTGCCGAACGATCAAGGCGGCGAGGTCGACGCGCTGGACGCGCGACTGCTCCTGCTGCTCACCGACGAACCGCGCCTCGGCGTGCTCGAATGCTCGCGCAGGCTCGGTGTGGCGCGCGGCACGGTGCAGGCCAGGATGGACCGGCTGGAACGTCGCGGCGTGCTGCGCGGGTTTCCGCCCGCCCTCGACCTCGCGGCGATGGGCTTCGGGCTGACCGCGTTCGCGGTGCTGGAGATCGCCCAGGGCAGGCGCGGCGAGGTCGCCGAGCGGCTGCGCGCGATCGACGAGGTGTGCGAGGTGCACGCCACCACGGGCCAGGGCGACCTGCTGGTCCGCATGGTCGCCCGGGACAACGACGACCTGCAGCGGGTGATCGATCGCGTGGTCAACGTCGAGTGGGTGAGCCGCACCTCGACCTCGATCGCGCTGTCGACCCCGGTGCCGCCCCGGGTGCGGCCCTTGTTGGAGCGCGCGGTCCGAACATGACATCGGGCTCCCCGCCGCCTGCGGGGAGCCCGATGTCATGGTCCGGGATCAGCCGCTGTAGGGCACGGCCTTGGTCAGCGTGACCTTCTGGGTCTTGCCGTTGGGCAGTTCGTACTCGCGGGTCTCGCCCTCCTTGGCTCCCAGCAGCGCGCGCCCGAGCGGTGACTCCGGCGAGTACACCTCCAGGGCGCCCTCGCCACCCTCCTCGCGGGTGGCCAGCAGGAACCGCTCCTCGTCCTCATCCCCCTGGTAGCGCACCGTCAACACCATGCCGGGTTCGGCGATTCCGTCGTTGGCGGGTGCCTCGCCCACCTTGGCGCCGCGCAGCAACTCCTGCAGGTGGCGGATGCGCGCCTCCTGCTGCCCCTGCTCCTCGCGGGCCGCGTGGTATCCGCCGTTCTCTTTGAGGTCGCCTTCTTCACGGCTGGTGTTGATCTTCTGCGCGATGACCGGGCGGTTCTCAATCAGCTCGTCGAGCTCGTGCTTGAGCCGGTTGTAGGCCTCCTGGGTCAACCAGGTCACCTGGGTGTCGCTCACGGTCACCAACTCCTCGTCGTACTCCGGGCCCGTGGTTTCGGGCCAGGCAGCCCCGGGTTTCATCGGGCACCCGGAATGGAAAAAACACGGCCCGCCTAGGGGCCGTGCAGGTAGACGATTCTAGCACGAACAGGCGTGCTATCGCGCCCGAAATGTCCGATTTACTGCCTGATGGGGCCGCAGTTCACCCCGTTGGCGGCTGCACTGTGGACAGGTAGGCGGGCACCTGATAGGAGCAGCCGAACACGTCGGCTGTCACCGGTTCGGACGCACTGCTGATCACTGTGGACATTCGCACCGACGGCGCGCCCGGCGGGATGTAGACCTCCTTGCGCCCGCCCTCCTGCCCGTCGATCCCGCGCACCCGCACGATGCACACGGCGGGCCGCTCGGGCGTCGTGCGCGTGACGTCGAAGGTGAGCTGCATGCGGTTGCCCGGCAGGTTGCCGAACGCTGTGCGCTCGGTCTCGATCGGCGCGGTGCCCAGGTTGGTGTACGCGAGGTAGGCGACCGCACCGCCCGCCGCGAGCCCGGCCGCGACCAGGACCGCTGTGGTCCGCCGGGAGCGCCGCGCGCGCGGCTTTCCGTAGCGGCCTTCCGGCAGGGCGCGATCGGCCACGGTCATCCGGGGGCCTCCTGACGGCTGCGGTCCGCGCGGTGGGAACAATGGACCCACCACGGTGCGTTCGAGTATCCGGGTCGAGTATCCGCGCCGCGCGGTGCCACGGATCAGGAGGGGGCAGAGCGAGGTCATGGCCGAGAAGTTGCGTTTGATGGCGGTGCACGCCCACCCGGACGACGAGTCGAGCAAGGGCGCCGCCACCATGGCCAAGTACGTGGCCGAGGGGCACGAGGTCATGGTCGTCACCTGCACCGGCGGTGAGCGCGGCGACATCCTCAACCCGGCGATGGACCGCCCCGACGTGCTGGCCGACATTCCCGCCGTGCGCAAGCGGGAGATGGCCAAGGCCGCCGAGATCCTCGGCGTCGAACACCGCTGGCTGGGCTTCGTCGACTCCGGCCTGCCCGAGGGCGACCCGAAGCCGCCGCTGCCCGAAGGCTGTTTCGCGGTGGTGCCGCTGGCGGTCTCGGTGCCGCCCCTGGTCGAGGCCATTCGCGACTTCCGGCCGCACGTCGTGATCACCTACGACGAGAACGGCGGCTACCCGCACCCCGACCACATCCGCTGCCACGAGGTGTCGGTGGCCGCCTTCGACGCGGCGGGCGACCCCGACCTGCACCCCGAGGCCGGGGAGCCGTGGTCGCCGCTGAAGCTGTACTACACGCACGGCTTCTCCCGCGCGCGTCTGGTCGCGATGCACGAGGCGCTGCTCGCCGCCGAGTTGGAGTCCCCGTACGGCGAGTGGCTGGAGAACTGGAAGCCCGAGCGCGGCGACATCTCCGAGCGGGTGACCACCCGGATCGAGTGCGCCGACTACTTCAAGGTGCGCGACGCGGCGCTGCTCGCGCACGCCACCCAGATCGACCCGGAGAGCCGCTGGTTCGCGGTGCCGATGGAGATTCAGCGGTCGGTGTGGCCGTTCGAGGAGTACGAACTGGTCCGCTCCCTGGTCGACAGCACCCTGCCCGAGGACGACCTGTTCTCCGGGATCTCGGCGAAGGTGTCGCTGTGATCGCGGTGGATCTGTCGGCCACCACGGCGATCGTCCTGGTCCAGACCCAACCCCCGCCGACGCCCGCCGATCCCGGTGGGCAGGGGGAGGACTTCGGCAAGTCGTCGCCGCTGGGGTTCCTGATCCTGGTGCTGTTCTTCATCGCGGTCGCGTTCCTGATCCGCTCGATGACCAAGCACCTCAAGCGCGTCCCCGCCAGCTTCGACGACCCACCCGCCCAGGACGGCGACGACCCGAAACCCGCCTGAGCGTCAGGCCGACAACCGGACACCGATTCCTCGCCCGCACACCCAGCCGCCTGGCTTATCCGGTTCGTCTCGACCCCGTAGGCAGCTCCGCTCAGACCAGGAGGGCGCCGACGCCTGCGGTGTCCGGGTAGACGACGGTTAAGCCGTCGACTGCCTCGAAGGCGCGGTCGGCGGTGACCAGGGCGGTGCAGCCCGCCAGCCGCGCTGTTGCGGCGAGTACGGCGTCGAACGCGCCGAGGTCTTCGTGGCGTTCGAGTAGGTCCAGTGCCTCGTGCACAGCGGGCTCGGGCACGTCGAGCAGCGGGGAGAACAGTTTCAGGTAGGCCGACGCCAGCTCGACCGCGTCCGACCTCGGTCGCCGCCGGGAGCGGACGTGCACGAACTCCTGCAGGACGCCCGCCGTCGTGGTGAGGGAGTCGGTGCGGGCCCGGATGAGGTCGAGGCAGGGCTGCTTGAGCGGGTGCTCGCCGCCGACCGCGTAGACGAGCACCGTCGTGTCCACCACGATCACCGCCGCGAGCCCCGCATCCCGTGCAACTCGGCGACCAACTCGTCCGGGTCGTCGGGGACCGGGCAGGGCTCGGCGTTGACGATCACGTCCAGGGCGGCCCACCGCACGTCGATCGGGGTGCCCAGGCCGTGGTCGATGGCGTCGCGGATGACGGCGGCCACCGACACGCCGCGGCTGCGGGCGAGCGCGGACACCCGCTCGTACCGCTCCTGGTCGAGGAGGATCTGCAGCCGTTTTTCGAAGGACATACACATACAGTATCATGTGTAGGTAGACAGGCGGGTGCGGACGACGAGGGTGTGCATGGCCTCGCCCACGGTCGGGTCCACGGGCAGCCGGGTCGCGGACTGGGCCTCGTCGAGTGCCGTGTTCAGCTCGGCGATGTCGGCCTCGGCGTGCGGGCGGGTGCGCGGGTCGGCGAGTGGCTGGTGCTCGCCCGCGCGCTTCGCGGCGATCAGGTCGGCGAGGTAGGCCGGGCCGCCGAGGGCGGGCAGGTTGGCCTCGACGGTGCCCGTGCGCATCAGGTGAATGCCGGTGAGCAGCGCGCGGAAGGTATAGAGCAGCGGCTTGATCTCGCCGGTCCGCTCGAACAGCTTCCACTGGTTACGCGCGAAACCCCGGTAGTGGTGCGCGTGCCTGCTCGTCAGCAGTCCGGGCGCGAGGTCGAGCAGTTCCGCGTGCTCCGGCCCCGTGCGCACCACCAGCGGGGACAGCAACTGCTCCAGCACGTACCCGTTCGGCGTGAGCAGCAGCCGGGCGAACTTGATCAGGTCGTGGGTGACCAGGTCGATCTCCACGCCATCGCGCACCCACGACCGCTCGATCGTGTCCGGGCCGACGCGCAGGCCCACGACGTCAGCGGCGGGCAGCAGGTGCACCCCGCGCAGGTCGACGTCGGAGTCCTCGGACGGGAAGCCGTACAGGTGCGCGCCGGACACGGTGGCGAACAGCGGCGTCAGCCGCTCCGCCGCGACTACCTCGCGCAGGTCAGGCACCGTGATCGGCATCGAGCCCCCTCCGCCGGACCGAGATCAGCCAGTCCTGCACGCGGTCGAGGTCCGGGGTCTCCGGCAGCGGGCCGTGCTCGGCCGCCCGCGCGATCTCCGCGCGCAGTCGCTCGATCCACGCCATGCAGTCGGCGAGGGCGACCTCGCCCGAGCGGACGGCCAGCAGGGCGTCGCGCTCGTCGGTGCGGTGGATGTCCAGGGTGCCGGTGGTCAGCAGCGTGCGGCACACCGTGAGCATCCTGATCGAGTGCATCACCTGCTTCCACTTGGGTTCCGGCGCCGACGTGGCGCGGGTGATCTGGCGCGCAGTGGCCCGCTCGAAACTCACCGCCGCGCGGCGGGACAGGAACGCGGGCAGCAGCGCGCGCAGCTCGGCGCCGATCGGCGTGCACACCTCGACGTGCTCGCTGACCAGCAGGTCCAGCACCGACGGATTGGCCTTGAGGGCCAGCGCGCAGAAGTGCTCCACCTCCCAGCTCAGTTGCTCCGGCTCCGGTCCCTCCATACTGGACGGTGGCTTCGCGAACCGCCAGAACCAGGCCGTCGGCGCCACGTACACACCGCGTCGGTCCACATCGGACTCTTCGGTGGCCAGGCCGTAGGCGTGCGAGCCCACCACGGCCGAGAGCACGGTGTGTTCGGTGACCAGCGTGCTCACAGCCGCGGGTCCACGGGCTCGGATTCCAGTGCCAGCACGGCGAACACGCACTCGTGCACCCGCCACAGCGGCTCGCCGTTGGCACGTCGGGTCAGGGCCTCCAGGCCGAGGGCGTACTCGCGCAGCGCCAGCGAGCGCTTGTGGCCGAGTTTGCGCTGCCGCAACCGTGTCAGGTTGGCGGGTTCGGTGTAGTCGGGGCCGTAGATGATCCGCAGGTACTCGCGGCCGCGCACCTTCACGCCGGGCAGTGCCAGGCCCCGGTCGCCGCGCACCAGGTTGGCCGCGGGTTTGACGACCATGCCCTCGCCGCCCGCCGCTGTCAGGTCTTCCCACCAGGCGATCCCGGCCGCCACCGAGGTCGGGTCGGCGGTGTCGACGGCCAGGTTCCGGGTGGGCGCGAACAGTTCCGGGTCGGTGGCCCGCAGCCGGTCGGCGACGGCCAGGTGCCACGCGTGCGGCCGGTCCTGGAACGTCGCGCCCTGCGCGGCGAGCACCTGGAACGGCGCGAGCCGGACGCCGTCGAGGCCGTCGGTCGGCCAGCAGTAGCGCCGGTAGGCCGCGCGGAAGTCGGCCGCGTTCACCGCCCGGGATCGTGTGCGTGCCAACAGGTCCGTCACGTCCACGCCGCGTCCGGCGGCCGCGGCGAGCACGTCCGCCGCGGCCGGGAGCGCCGCTCCGGCGGCGGCGCCGACTGTCGCGTACTGGTTGGTGATCAGCGCGGATGCCTTGGCGCTCCACGGCATCAGCTCCGCGTCGAACAGCAGCCAGTCGGTGTCCAGTTCGGACCAGAGCCCGGCTTCGGTGACGGCCGCGCGCACCCGGGCCAGCAGCGCCGCGGTGAGCGCGTCGGCGAAGAACGGGCGGCCGGTTCGGGTGTGCACGGTGCCGTCGCCGTCGATGCCGAACCGTTGTGGGGCAACGCTTTCGTCGCGAGTCACGAGCAGCACCGCGCGCGAGCCCATGTGCTTCTCCTCGCACAGCAGCTCGCGCACGCCGTGGCCGTGGAACCCGGCGAACGCCTCGCGCGGGTGCTCCAGCATGTCGTCCTCGGTGTGCGTCTCGGTCGGCGCCATCGTCGGCGGCAGGTAGAGCAGCCACCGCGGGTCGACGGCGAACCGGCTCATCACCTCCAGCGCCGCCGCGGCCTGCTCGCCGCGCACGGTGACCTGGCCCTGGATGGTCGTGTCCACCACCCGCCTGCCCACGACGTCGGTCAACGCCAGGGTGCTCGGCTCGCGTCCGCCGAACGGGTCCGGCGGTGCCAGCGGCCGGGTCGGCTCGTACCAGACCTGGTGCGCCTTGACCGAAACCACCTCGCGCTCGGGATACCGCAGCGCGGTCAGCTTTCCGCCGAACACGCACCCCGTGTCCAGGCACATGGTTCCGTTGACCCACTCGGCGTCCAGCGTCGGTGTGTGTCCATACAGGACTGTCGCGCGGCCGCGATACTCCTCGGCCCACGGGTAGCGCACCGGCAGGCCGTACTCGTCGGTCTCGCCCGTGGTGTCGCCGTACAGGGCGAAACTGCGCACCCGCCCGGACGCGCGGCCGTGGTAGCGCTCCGGCAGCCCCGCGTGCGCGACGACGAGCTTGCCGCCGTCGAGCAGGTAGTGCGCGACCAGATCGTCGCAAAAGGACTCGACGCGCGCCCGGTACTCGGCGGACTCCTCGCCGAGCTGTGCCAGCGATTCCGCCAGACCGTGCGCCACCCGGACCTTGCGTCCGCGCAGCGCGCGCACCAGCTTCTGCTCGTGGTTGCCGCACACCGCGAGCGCCGTGCCCGCCTCGACCATGCCCATCGCCAGCCGCAGGACGCCCGGGGTGTCCGGGCCGCGGTCGACGAGGTCGCCGACGAACACCGCCCGCCTGCCCTCCGGGTGGTTCGCGCTCACCGCGAGACCAGCGTCGTCGCGGGTGATCGCGTAGCCCAGTTCGCCGAGCAGCTCCTCCAACTCCGCGCGGCAGCCGTGCACGTCGCCGATGATGTCGAACGGCCCGGTCTCGCCGCGCAGGTCGTTGCGCAGCGGCTCCACCACGATCCGCGCCGAGTCCACTTCGGACTCGCCGTGCAGCACGTGCACCCGGCGGAAACCCTCGCGCTGCAACGATCCCAGCGATCGGCGCAGCGCCGCGCGGTGCCGCTTGACCACATGCGGGCCGAAGTCCCGGTCGGGCCGCTCGGCGTTGCGCCGTAGGCAGACCGACTCCGGGACGTCGAGCACGATGGCCACCGGCAGCACGTGGTGCTCGCGGGCCAGCGCCACCAGTTCGGCGCGCGGCTCCCGCTGCACGTTCGTCGCGTCGACCACCGTGATCCGGCCCGCCCGCAACCGTTTGCCCGCGATGTAGTGCAGCGCCTCGAACGCGTCGGCGGACACCGACTGGTCGTTCTCGTCATCGCTGACCAGGCCGCGGAAGTAGTCGCTGGACAGCACCTGGGTCGGCGCGAAGTGCTTGTGCGCGAACGTGGACTTGCCCGAGCCGGTGGCGCCGATCAGCACCACCAGCGCCATGTCCGGGATCGCCAGCTCCATCAGGCCACCCCCGTCCGGGAGAACACGGCGAGCTGCGTCGGCGGCCCCACTTCGGGGTCGTCCGGCCCGACCGGCAGATACCGCACGGTGTAGCCGCAGCGGTCCGCCACCCCCCGCGCCCACGCGCGGAACTCCGCCCGAGTCCACTCGAAACGGTGGTCGGGGTGGCGCGCCTGGCCCGCGGGCAGCGTCGGGAAGCGCACGTTGTACTCCACGTTCGGCGTGGTGACCACGACGTGGGTCGGCCGCGCGGTGCCGAACACGGCCCGCTCCAGCGCGGGCAGCCTGCTCGGGTCGACGTGCTCCACGACCTCCATCAACACCGCCGCGTCGTAGCCCGCGAGGGTGGGATCGGTGTAGGTCAGGGCCGACTGGCGCAGCTCGATGCGGTCGCGCGCGCGGTCGGGCAGGCTGTCCAGACGCAGCCGCCGCGCGGCAGCGGCCAACGCTCCCGCCGACACGTCGGTGCCGATGATCTCGGTGAAAGTGTTGTCCGCCAACAGATCCCGCAGCAGCGCGCCGCCGCCGCAGCCCAGGTCGAGCACCCGGTGCGCGCCGACCTCGCGCAGCGCGGCCAGCACCGCGTGCCGCCGGGTCACGGCCAGCGGCTCGGGCCGCTCCGGGCTCGCCTCGACCACCGGCTCGGCCAGCGCGTTGTCGAGGCTGTCCTCGTCGGCCCCGTCCAGCTCGGCGAGCTGCGCCAGCGCCGAGCGCACGTAGCCGCGGCGGTGCGCCAGGTAGCGGGTGCTGATCAGGTCGCGCTCGGGGTGGGCGGCGAGCCAGCCCTCGCCCGCGCGCAGCAGTTTGTCGACCTCGTCCTCGGCCACCCAGTAGTGCTTGGCGTCGTCCATGACCGGCAGCAGCACGTACAGGTGTTTGAGCGCGTCGGCCAGCCGCAGCTCGCCGTCGAGGCGCAGGTCGAGGTAGCGCGAGTCGCCCCAGGCGGGGAACTCCGGGTCGAGCGGGATCGGCCGCGCGTCGACCCGCCAGCCCAGCGGCGCGAACAGCTTCTCGGCGAGCGCCGCCCCGCCGCGACACGGTGCGGCGGGCACCCGCACGGCCAGTGGGATCGGGCTCGCCGCCAGCTCCGGGCGCGCGTCGCAGCGGCCCGTCATCGCGGTGCGGAACACACTCGCCAGCGCCACCGCCAGCAGCGACCCGGCGGCGTACGGGCGGTCGTTGACGTACTGGCCCAGGGTGAACGCCTGGTTGGCCTGGCCGCGCACCAGGGCGATCGGGTCGACCTCCAGCAGCAACGCGGCCGTGCACTCGCCCGGTTCGGCTGTGGGATAGAACACGTGCGCTGTGCCGGACGAGGTCGAGAACGATTGCGCCTTCTCGGGATGCTTGAACAGCAGGTAGCCGAGATCGGTCGCGGGTGGCCGGGTGGTCGTCAGGGTCAGCAGCACCGGTGCAGTGTCGCGCACTCCGCGCCCGAACTCAGCTTCATTTGAGAGGCTAGGGCCATGGCGAACCGACTCAAGGACTCGACCAGCCCCTATCTGCTCCAGCACGCCGACAACCCGGTCGACTGGTGGGAGTGGGGTCCGGCGGCGTTCGCCGAGGCCGAGCGCCGGGATGTGCCGGTGCTGCTCTCGATCGGCTACGCGGCGTGTCACTGGTGCCACGTGATGGCCCACGAGTCCTTCGAGGACCCCGAGATCGCCGCGCTGATGAACGAGCGGTTCGTCAACGTCAAGGTCGACCGCGAGGAGCGCCCGGACGTCGACGCCGTCTACATGACCGCCACCCAGGCGATGACCGGCCACGGCGGCTGGCCGATGACCTGTTTCCTCACCCCGAAGGCCGAGCCGTTCCACTGCGGCACCTACTACCCGCCCGACCCGCGGCCCGGTATGCCCGCGTTCGGGCAGTTGCTGGCGGCCGTGCACGAGGCGTGGTCCGCGCGCGACGCGGAGGTGCGGGAGTCGGGTGCGCGGGTTGTCGCGGAGTTGGGCAGCCAGACCGGCCCGCTCGCGGAGTCCACTGTGGACGCCGAGGTGCTGGCGGGTGTGGCGGCGTCCCTGCTCGGCGACTACGACCGGGTCAACGGCGGTTTCGGCACCTCGCCGAAGTTCCCGCCCACGATGGTGCTGGAGTTCCTGCTGCGCCACCACGAGCGCACCGGGTCGGTCGAGGCACTGTCCATTGTGGAAGGATCGATGCGCGCGATGGCCGACGGCGGCCTCAACGACCAGCTCGCAGGCGGCTTCGCCCGGTACAGTGTGGACGCCGCCTGGGTGCTGCCGCATTTCGAGAAGATGTTGTACGACAACGCTTTGCTGCTGCGGCTGGCCGCGCACCTGGCCCGGCGCACCGGCACGGACCGCTACCGCGAGGTCGCCACCGAGACGGCCCGGTTCCTGCTCGGCGACCTGACCACCCCGGAGGGTGGCTTCGCCGCGTCGCTCGACGCCGACACCGAGGGCGTCGAGGGGCTGACCTATGTGTGGACCCCCGCCCAGCTCGCCGAGGTCCTGGGCGCCGAGGACGGCGCGTGGGCGGCGGAGCTGCTGACCGTGACCGAGCAGGGCACCTTCGAGCACGGCGCGTCCACGCTGCGGTTCAGCCGCGAGGTCGACGACGTCCCCCGCTGGCGGCGGGTCAAGGCCGCGCTGCTGGCCGCCCGGGCCGAGCGTCCGCAGCCGGGCCGCGACGACAAGGTGGTCACCGCGTGGAACGGCCTGGCCATCGCGGCCCTGGCCGAGGCGGGCGTCGCGCTGGGCGAGCCCGCGTGGGTCGCCGGGGCCGAGCGCGCCGCCGACCTGCTGTTGCGCGTGCACCTGGTCGACGGCAGGCTGCGCCGCACCTCCCGCAACGGCGTGGCGGGCGAGGCCGCAGGCGTGCTGGAGGACTACGGCTGCCTGGCCGAGGGCCTGTTCGTGCTGCACCAGGCCACCGCCGACCCGCGGTGGCTCGACGCCGCCCGCGATCTGCTGGAGACCGCCCTGTCCCACTTCGCCGACTCGGGCGCTCCGGGCGCCTACCACGACACCGCCGACGACGCCGACGCCCTGGTCTGGCGCCCGAGCGACCCCGGCGACAACGCCAGCCCGTCGGGCGCGTCGTCGCTGGCGGGGGCGCTGCTGCTCGGCTCCGCGCTGGTGGGCGCCGACCGCGCGGGGCTCTACCGGTCGATGGCCGAGCAGGCGGTCTCCCGCAACGGCCTGCTCGTCGCCCGCGTGCCGCGGTTCGCCGGACACTGGCTCACCGTGGCCGAGCCGCTGGTCCAGGGGCCTGTGCAGGTGGCCGTGGTGGGGCCGCCGGACGAGCGCGCCGAGCTGCTGGCGGCCGCCGTGGCGCACGCGCACGGGGGCGCGGTGGTCTTGGCGGGCGAGCCCGACGCGGCGCCGCTGCTGGTCGACCGGCCGCTGGTGGACGGCAAGCCCGCGGCCTACGTCTGTCGCGGCTACGTCTGCGACCGGCCGGTCACCACGGTCGCCGATCTCGTGGCCGCCCTCACCTGAGCCGTCCGCCCCTGGCGAACACGCACCGCTCTCTCGCTGTATCGGCGTAACTTGGGTAGTGAGGTAATCAAGTAATCAAGGAGCCGATATGCGTAGGAACTGGAGCGGCCGCCCGCGCGGCGGCTGGCAGCAGTCCGATCTTCCGTCCGCCGACGACGCCGCGGCCTGGTTCTCCGGGCGACTGCCCGACGGCTGGTTCACCGGCGAGCCCACCGTGACCGTCGACCGGGAGGAGCTCCTGGTCGTGGGCACCCTGCCAGCCCTCGACGGCGACTACGCCGACGACGCGGCCCGCGCCGCCGCCGAGTCCGGCCGGATCGCCCGCCACCGCGAGGACACCCGCGAGGAGCGGATCGAGATCGCCCGACAGGCGGAGCACCGCTACGGCCGCAAGGTCGCGTGGGGCGCGCGGCAAGGCGACACCGAGGAGTTGTTCACCACCCTGTCCGTGCCGGTGATGACCCGACTCCGCCAGCCGGAGCGGCTCGTCCTCGACACCCTGGTCGACGCGGGCGTGGCCCGGTCGCGGTCGGAGGCGCTGGCCTGGGCCGTGCGCCTGGTCGGCGAGCACGCCGACACCTGGCTGACCGAACTCCGCGAGGCCATGACGACCGTGGACGACCTGCGGTCCAAGGGCCCGGAACTCTGAGCCCGGGGGCGCCGCCGGAAATCGGTGGCGCCCCGGCGGTCCGGCCGCGAAGCTGACGGTCTGGACCACGGAGGGGAGCGGCGATGCCGAAGGGGAGCCTGGTGCGATTGCGGCCGATCGAGCCGGAGGACGCGGACGCGTTGTGGCGCTGGGAAAGCGACCCCGAGGTGATGCGCTGGCTGGACGACGGCTACCTCGAATCGCTGGCCGCGATACGGAAGCGGATAGCCGATCGGGCAACCAACTCGTTCGCCAAAGTCACCTTCGGCGTCGAGACGCTGGCTGACGCCCGGCTGATCGGCGTCGTGCAACTACGGGACGCACAACCGGAGACCGGCCGCGCCGAACTCGACATCTACCTTGGCGAGCGCGACTGCTGGAACGGCGGCTTCGGCACCGAGACGATGCGGCTGATCTGCCGCTACGGCTTCGACAAGATGCGCCTGCACTCGATCGGACTGGGCGTGGTCGTGGAGAACGAGCGCGCCCGGCACGTCTACCGCAAGGTCGGCTTCGTGGAGGAAGGCCGCCTGCGCCAATCCTTCCGCCGCGACGGCCACTGGCACGACATGATCCTGATGGGCCTGCTGGAAGACGAACTGCTCGATTAGCCGGTCAACTGCTGCAAGATCGAGAGCTGGTCGAAGTAGATTCGTTCGCACACGATGCGGTCGCTGCCCGGCTCGAACAGGAACAGCGCGCACATCCGGCTGCGGAACGTGCGCCCGGTCGGCGGGATGCCGCGCAGTTCGCCGAGGTGGGTGCCGTGCAGGTCGAACTCGACCACGATGGCGTCGTCGGCGTGGCGCAGCACGACGTTGTCGTTGCGCTGGTCGGGGAAGGCCGCGCGGCTGGTCCTGAAGTAGTCCATGACCTCGTCGGCGCCGTCGTGGGTTTCGCCGGTGGCCATCAGCTCGTAGCGGGGGTGGTCGAAGGTCCCGAGCGTGTCGTCGAACCGGTGCTCGTTCTCCGAGTCCATGTGTTCGCGCACGACGGCCTCGCGGGCCTCCCGCAGTGCCATTTCGTCCATGTCCGACCTCGCATACTTACGCTGTAAGTGGTGCCGGACAGTGCAGCACTTACGGTGTAAGTTGTCAACATGGCGGTCAAGGCTCGGCTGACCCGAGAGACCGTGCTGTGGGCCGCGCTGGAGCTGGTCGACCGCGCGGGGCTCGACGCGCTCAGCATGCGGTCGCTGGCCAAGGCCCTCGGCGTCGAGGCGATGTCGCTCTACAACCACGTCACCGACAAGGCCGACCTGCTCGACGGCATCGCCGAGTTGGTGCTGTCCGGGATGACGCTGCCCGCCCGGACCGAGGACTGCTTCGCCGACGTCCGCGCGCTCGCGTTCGCCTTCCGGGACGCGGCCGTCGCGCATCCCCAGGCGTTCCCGCTGCTGGCCACCCGTCAGCTCGGCGCCGCCGCCGCGCTCCGGTTCACCGAGGCGGCGCTCGCGGTTCTGCGCGACTGCGGGCTGGACGAGCGGACCGCCGTGCACATGCTCCGCTCGTTCGTCGCGCTGCTGACCGGGTCGCTGATCCGCGAGGTCGGCGCGTCGCTCTCGTTCAGTGGCAAGGATTCCGCCGGGGTGCGGGCACGAACCGAGCAGCTCGCGGCGAGCGGGTTCCCGGCCGTGCGCGGCGCCGCCGCCCTGCTCGCGTCGTGCGACCACGACGCCGAGTACGCCTTTGGCGTGGACGCGCTGATCAGAGCCATGCGCTAGTTCTGGACAGGTGTACATTATCTGTGTGATCAGTGTCAGGGCAGTCAAGACCGGCAGCATCCGCATCCGACCCTCGCACCGGGCGGGCCGGATGGACCACCCCGTGTGGCGCCGCAGGCTGGACATGCTGCGGGACCGCGCCTGGACCGAGCCGCTGCCGATCTACACCTATCTGGTCGAGCACCCCGAGGGGCTGTTCCTGTTCGACAGCGGGGAGACCGCGCGGACCGCCACGAAGGGCTTCTTCCCCTGGTGGCACCCGTTCTTCAAGCTCGGCGTGGATATCCACGTCGCCCCGGACGACGAGATCGGGCCGCGGCTGCGCACCCTGGGGATCGACCCCGACGCCGACCTGCGCGCGGTGGTGCTGTCGCACCTGCACCACGACCACGCGGACGGCCTGCACAACTTCGAGAACACCCGCATCGTCGTCGGCGACGAGAACTGGCGGGCGTCCCGCGGTCTGCGCGGCACCATCAGCGGCGCCCTGCCGAAGCACTGGCCGAGCTGGTTCGACCCCGAGCGGATCGCCTTCGCCGGCCCGCAGGCAGGCCCGTTCGCCCGCACCCACCCGATCACCGCCGACGGACGCATCTTCGCGGTGGAGACGCCCGGCCACATGCTCGGCCACCTGTCGGTAGTCGTCCGCGCGGACGACACCACCTACTTCCTGGCAGGCGACGCCACGTACGACGAGAAGCTGCTGTGCGACCGAGTGGTCGACGGCGCGTCCTACGACGTGGCCACGTCCCTGGCGACCCTCGACGCCATCGCCGAGTTCTCCCGCGCGGAACCGACGGTGCTCTTGCCCGCCCACGACCCGTTGGCCGAGGAACGCTTGGCCGAGAAACGCCCCCTGCACGCCTGAGAACTAGGCGTACATGACCAGCCAGATCGCGACGTAGTGGCTGGTGGCGGCCAGGACTGTGGCGGCGTGGAAGAACTCGTGGTGGCCGAAGACGGTCGGCCAGGGGTTGGGCCACTTCGTGGCGTAGAAGACGGCGCCGACGGTGTAGAACAGGCCGCCCACCAGGATCAGGACCAGGGCGCCGACGCCCGCGTTGGCCAGCAGTTGGGGCAGGACGAACACCGCCACCCAGCCGAGCGCGATGTAGATCGGGGTGCCCAGCCAGCGCGGCGCGTGCGGCCACAGCAGTTTCAGCGCCACGCCCGCGATCGCGCCGCCCCAGACGATGCCGAGGACGATGTAGCCCGTGGGCTGGTCCATGGCGAGCAGGCTGAACGGGGTGTAGGTGCCCGCGATGAACAGGAAGATCATCGAGTGGTCGAGCCGCTTCATCCAGGTACGGGCGCGCTCGGTGACCCACCAGCGCCGGTGGTACAGCGCGCTGACGCCGAACAGGCCGAGCACCGTCGCCCCGTACACCGAGGTCGCGAGGGCGGCGGTGGCCGACACGGTGGACGCGGCCAGCGTGATGAGCGTGGCCCCGGTCGCGACGGACACGAAGAAGGACCAGAAGTGGATGACGCCGCGCAGCCGCGGCTTGGTGTAGCCGGCAGGCGGCCCGGTCATGGTCGCTGCAGCAGTCACACCACTGAGGCTACGGCAGCGTAGGTTGTTCGGCTCGACCTCTGTGGCTGGGCCCACATCAGGACCAGCCGACGACCTCGCGGTGCTCGACGGCCAGGCAGCGGTCCATGACCACGTCGAGCCCTGCGTCGGTGGCGATGCGGGCTGCCTGCTCGCTGATGACACCCATCTGCAGCCACAGGGCCCCAGCCCCGGCCGCGACGGCCTGCGCGGCGACCTCGGGGGCGTGTTCGGCCCGCCGGAACACGTCGACGATGTCGACCGGCTCGCCGATGTCGGCCAGCGACGCGTACGCGGGCAGGCCTTCCCAGGTGCGCAGCGCCGGGTTCACCGGGAACACCCGCAGCCCGCTGGCCACCAGATATCGGGCCACCCCGTGACTCGGCCGGGCCGGATCGGCGCTGAGGCCGACCACCGCGACCGTCCGCGACTCGCGGACCAGCCGCTCGATGACCGTGAGGTCCTGCCATATCGGATCGATCCGCGCTCGGTGCACCTCCCCATACTGCCCTGACTGCCCCCCGCACGGCGTAACCTCCTTCGCCGTGAGTCTTCGTAGGCGCGTAGCCGACATCGTTTATGGCCTCTACGAGAAGCGGCTCGTCCAGCAGGCGGGCGGTCGAACGCCGCGCCACGTCGGGGTGATGCTCGACGGCAACCGGCGCTGGGCCCGGGAAGCCGGGTTCACCGACGTCAACGACGGTCACCGGGTAGGCGCGCGGCGCATCGCCGACCTGCTCGGCTGGTGCAACGATGCGGGCGTCGAGGTGGTCACCCTGTGGCTGCTGTCGACCGACAACCTGACCAGGCCCGCGGCCGAACTCGCCCCGCTGCTGGAGATCATCGGCGACGTGGTGGACGAGTTGGCCGAGCCGGGCAGCCGGTGGCGGCTGCGCATTATCGGCACTCTCGACGTGCTGCCTTCCGAGACCGCGGCAAGGCTCTCCGCGGCCGCCCGGCGCTCGGAAGGGCGAACCGGCATGGAGGTCAACATCGCTGTGGGTTACGGCGGCAGGCAGGAAATCGCCGATGCGGTCCGCAAGTTGCTGCTGGCGCACGCCGAGGCGGGCACGAGCATCGAGGAACTGGCCGAGGTGCTCGACGTCGACCACATCGCGGAGCACCTCTACACGTCCGGCCAGCCCGACCCGGACCTGGTTATCCGAACATCAGGTGAACAGCGCCTCTCGGGCTTCCTGCTGTGGCAGTCCGCGCATTCGGAGTTCCACTTCTGCGAGGCGTACTGGCCCGATTTCCGGCGCACGGACTTCCTGCGCGCATTGCGCGCTTACGGAATTCGGCACCGCCGGTTCGGTTCGTAGCGCAACGGGAAAAGGGGCCCGCGAAATCCGCGGGCCCCTCAGTCCTCCGGGAGGTCAGCGACCGCCGAGGTCCAGCACGCCGCCGAAGCCCGAGTCGCACTCGTCGTCGCAGTCGCCCTCGACGACGTTGACGGCCGACTCGGCGATCAGGGCCGGGGTGAGCGCGATGCCGGTGTACGCACCCGCGACGAGGGCCGCGGCGCCGTAGCCCAGCGCGCCACCACCGTCGGTGAACAGGTCGACGGCGTCGCCGAAGTGCGGGTTGTGGTCGGGGAAGTCCTGGCTGTCCGCCGAGGCGAACGGGGCGGCCAGCAGCGAAAGGCCGATTGCCGCGGAGGCGATGAAGCCAACCTTCTTCAGCACGTCGAAATCTCCTTAAATGGGGGTGTCGAGGAGTCCGTGGGTCGCAGGAAAGCGCGAACCGCCTCTTCGCAAGCCAACTTACCTGGATCGAAATAGCTCGGCAGGCCAAAAACTCCATCGTGTTACGCATTCCGGCGACATTCACTCGATCCGGCCGCACGGTCGTGGACAAGTCCTCCGTGAGTGATCATCACATCGGTGGGGTTCCGAAGTGGACACTGGTGAGGGTGGGTGCCCGGCCCCGGCGTGGTCGGCGTTGCCACCCGAATGGCTGACGCCGTGTGTCACGCTCCGTGGTATGTGGGCCCGTGGGTGCCACGTGGCGTACACGTGTCCCATCGGTGACGAATTCGAAAATCACCTGTGTGGCTGCCTGCCGAGTGTCCGTCCGCGCAGGTAACTTCCGAAGTGTCGGGTCGTGTCCACTGCGGCCCGGCCCGGGAGGCCCTGGTCGTGTGCGAGCGAGAGACGATCGCGAGGGGGCCGGCACCCGGCCCTCGTGGACGGAGTGGCTGACGTCGGACAACCCCGACGTCGAGTCGAACGTCCAGCCAGGGTCAGTGCCCGGCCCACCGAGGAGCGGACGCGGTGCCGTGTCCGCGAGGGAGTTGCCGTGACCGCTTCGCGTTCGTCCAGGCGCACCGCCAGCCTTTCCTCAGGCTCTTCCCGCACCGCACCGCAGGAGGCCGACTCAGCCCGGCGCACTTATGTCCTCGACACCTCCGTCCTGCTGTCGGACCCCTGGGCGTTGACCAGGTTCGCCGAGCACTCGGTCGTGATCCCGCTCGTCGTCATCAGCGAGCTGGAGGGCAAGCGCCATCACCCGGAGCTGGGCTGGTTCGCCAGGGAGACCCTGCGGCTGCTCGACGACCTGCGGCTGCGGCACGGCAGGCTCGACAGGCCGATCCCCGTCGGCGACGCGGGGGGCACCCTGCATGTCGAGCTCAACCACTCGGACCCGGCGGTACTCCCCGCGGGCTTCCGCACCGACGCCAACGACGCGCGCATCCTCGCCTGCGCGCTCAACCTGGCGGCCGAGGACGCCGCCGTCACGCTCGTCACCAAGGACATCCCGCTGCGGGTCAAGGCGGGCGCGGTCGGCCTCGACGCGGATGAGTACCGCGCCGGGGAGGTCATCCCGTCCGGCTGGACCGGCATCACCGACGTCGAGGTGCCCCAGGAGGTGGTCGACGCGCTGTTCGCGGCCGACGACAACACCGTCGACCTGGCCGACTACGACGTGCCGAGTGCCGACCATCCGTGCAACACGGGCCTGCGGCTGCTCGCGGGCTCCAGCAGCGCGCTGGGCCGGGTCACCCCGGACAAGCAGGTCCGTCTCGTCCGGGGCGACCGGGAGGCGTTCGGGCTGCACGGTCGCTCGGCCGAGCAGCGCATCGCGCTCGACCTGCTGCTCGACCCGGACATCGGCATCGTCTCGCTCGGCGGCCGGGCGGGCACCGGCAAGTCGGCGCTGGCGCTGTGCGCGGGCCTGGAGGCGGTGATGGAGCGGGGCCTGCACCGGCGGGTGGTGGTGTTCCGCCCGATGTACGCCGTCGGTGGCCAGGACCTCGGCTACCTGCCGGGGTCCGAGAGCGAGAAGATGCTGCCCTGGGCGCAGGCGGTGTTCGACACGCTCGGCGCGCTGGTCAGCCAGCAGGTGATCGATGAGGTGCTCGACCGGGGCATGTTGGAGGTGCTGCCGCTCACGCACATCCGCGGCCGCTCCCTGCACGACACCTTCGTGATCGTGGACGAGGCGCAGTCCTTGGAGCGCAACGTGCTGCTCACGGTGCTCTCCCGGCTGGGCTCGGGGTCGCGGGTGGTTCTCACCCACGACGTCGCCCAGCGGGACAACCTGCGCGTCGGCCGGTACGACGGGGTGGCCGCGGTGATCGAGAAGCTCAAGGGCCACCCGCTGTTCGCGCACGTCACACTGACCCGGTCGGAGCGCTCGCCGATCGCGGCGCTGGTGACCGAGATGCTGGAGGACCACTCGCTGTAGGCGCGGCAGGCCGGGGAGCCCGCGCTCCCCGGCCTGCCCGTCACCATCCGCCGGGCAGCGGGCGGCCCTCGGCGAAGCCCGCCGCCGACTGGACGCCGATGACCGCGCGTTCGTGGAACTCGGCCAGGTCGTGCGCGCCCGCGTAGGTGCATGCCGACCGGACGCCGGAACAGATCGAGTCGAGCAGGTCTTCGACGCTCGGTGCCGCGGGGTCCAGGCGCATCCGCGACGAGGAGATGCCCTCCTCGAACAGCGCCTTGCGGGCCCGGTCGAAGCCGCTGTCGGTGCGGGTCCGCGCGGTGACGGCCCGCTTGGAGGCCATGCCGAAGGACTCCTTGTACGGCCTGCCGTGCTCGTCGCGCTGCAGGTCGCCCGGGGACTCGTAGGTGCCCGCGAACCACGACCCGACCATCACGCTCGCCGCGCCCGCGGCCAGCGCGAGCGCCACGTCGCGCGGGTGCCGCACGCCGCCGTCCGCCCACACCTGCTTGCCCAGTTCCCTTGCCTGCGCGGCACATTCGGCCACCGCGGAGAACTGCGGCCTGCCCACCCCGGTCATCATCCGGGTGGTGCACATCGCGCCGGGGCCGACCCCGACCTTGACCACGTCGGCGCCCGCCTCGACCAGGTCGCGCACGCCATCGGGGGTGACCACGTTGCCCGCGACCACCGGCACCCGCGGGTCGACCGACCGCACGGCCCGCAGCGCGGTGAGCATCTTCTCCTGGTGGCCGTGCGCGGTGTCCACCACCAGAGTGTCCACACCGGACTTGAGCAGCGCCGCGGCCTTGGCGGCCACGTCGCCGTTGACGCCGACCGCGGCGGCCACGCGCAGCCGCCCGTCCGCGTCGAGCGCCGGGGTGTAGATCTCCGCGCGCAGCGCGCCGCGCTCGGTGAGCACGCCCGCGAGCCTGCCGTCGCCGTCCACCGCGAGCGCGATGCACGCGGACCGGCCGTGCAGCCGGTCGAACACCGCGCGCGGCGGGGTGTCGATGGGCAGGGTGACCACGTCGGGGTCGGCGACCTCGCCGACCCGGGTGAACCGGTCGACGCCCAGGCACGCGGTCTCGTCGACGACGCCGATGGGCCTGCCCGCGGCGTCGACCACCACGACCGCGCCGTGCGCGCGCTTGGGCAGCAGGTTCAGCGCGTCGGCGACCGCGTCGCCCGCGGTGAGCACCAGCGGGGTGTCCCACACGGTGTGCCGGTTCTTGACCCAGGTCACGATGCAGCCGACCACCTCGGGGTCGACGTCCTGCGGCAGCACCACCAGGCCGCCCCGGCGGGCCACCGTCTCGGCCATCCGGCGGCCCGCGACGGCGGTCATGTTCGCCACCACGATCGGGATGGTGGCCCCCGTACCGTCCGATGTGGACAGATCGACGTCGAATCGGCTCTCCACCGGGGATCGGCCCGGCATCAGGAAGACGTCGTCGTAGGTGAGGTCGTGGTTCGGCTGCCCGTGGTAGATGCGCACGGCGCCAACCGTACGGTGTGACCCCTACCACGGCACAGGACCCACTCGGTCGAAGAAGCCGCCGGTCGGGCCGTCCTGGCCGATGGTCGCGAGCGTCACGATCGCGTCGCTGCCCTCGACGGTGTTCTGGTGCCCGGAGTTCCCGTTGAGGTCGGTGGCGGTGTATCCGGGGTCGGCGGCGTTGACCCGGAACTCGGGCAGCGCCTTGGCGTACTGCGTGGTGATCATGTTCAGCGCCGTCTTGGACGACGGGTAGTGCAGTCCCACCAGCGTGGACTCGATCCGGGCCGGGTCGGTGGTGATCGCGAGCGAGCCCATCCCGCTGGACACCATGACCACCCGGGGCGCCGTCGACCGCCGCAGCAGCGGCAGGAACGCCCTGGTCACCCGGACCGGGCCGAAGACGTTGGTGTCGTAGGTCGCCAGCAGCTCCGCCGCCCCCACCTCCAGCGCCGAGCCCCACCCGCCGCCGATGCCCGCGTTGTTGATCAGGACGTCGACCCGGCCGTGGTCGGCTTCGACCCGCTCGGCCGCCGCCGCCACGGACTTGTCGGAGGTGACGTCGATGTCCAGCACGGCCACGTCCAGGTCAGGGAGCAGCGCCGCGGCAGCCGCGCCGCGCTCGGCGTCGCGCGCGCCAAGCAACACCGTCCAGCCCAGTTCGGCGAGCCTGCGGGTCACCTCGAAGCCGATGCCCTTGTTGGCGCCGGTCACCAGTGCGATCGTTCGTTCCGTCATGGCCCGAGCCTGCTCCGGTCCGCAGGCGCCGACCAGGGCGTGTCGAGCCGGGGACCGGCGGTACCAGGCTGAGCGGGCGGGCAGGGGGCATCCTGGGGGCATGGACCGCACCGAGTTGGGCGTGATGCTGCGACTGTGGCGCGAGCGCCGCTCGCCCGGCGAACTCGGCCTGTCGGCGGGCACCCGCAGGCGCACGCCCGGTCTGCGCCGCGAGGAGGTCGCCCAGCTCGCGGGGATCTCCGTGGACTACCTCACCCGGCTCGAACAGGCCCGCGGGCCGCGTCCGTCGGCGTCGGTGCTCGCCGCGTTGGCCAGGGCGCTTGGCCTGAGCGACGCCGAGCGCGACCACCTGTTCCTGCTCGCGGGCGGGTCACCGCCGACGCCCGGGCGGATCAGCCGGACCGCGCGGGCCAGCGTGCTGCGGCTGATGGACCGCTGCACCGACCTGCCCGCGATGCTGCTCAACGCCAGGGCCGACGTGTTGGCGTGGAACGACCTGGCCGCCGCCCTGCTGGGCGACTTCTCGGCGATTCCGGTGCGGCGCCGCAACATCATCTGGCAGCGCTTCGTGCACGGGCCCGGCCGGATCGCGGCGGACCCGCCGGAGCGCGAGCGGCTCGACCGGGCGGCCTTGGCGGACCTGCGCGCGGCGGCGGCCCGCTACCCGTCCGATCCCGACATCCACCGCATGATCGAGGAGTTGCGCGGGCAGTCCGCGGAGTTCGAGCGGCTCTGGGCGGACCGCTCGGTCGACGCGCGACGAGGCGACCGCAAGCGAATCCTGCACCCCCAGGTGGGCCTGCTGGAGCTGGACTGCGATGCCCTGCTGGTGCCGGGGGACGACCAGGTGCTCATCGTGTATTCGGCCGCGCCGGGCAGCCCGGAGGTCGAGGCGCTCGCCCTGCTCCGCGTGATCGGCGTGACGCCGATGGTGTCTCCTTAGCGCAGATCGCGGACGGCGTCGATGGTGTCGGCGTCGGCGGGGTTCTTGTCGGGGCGGTAGCGGACGACGCGGGCGAAGCGCAGGGCGACGCCGCCGGGGTAGCGGGTGCTGACCTGCGCGCCGTCGAGGGCGATCTCCACCACGAGTTCCGGTCGCATGTGGACAGTCCAGTCGTCGCGGTGCGACTCGTGTTTCGGGAATTCCTCGGTCTGCCAGCGCAACAGCTCGTCGGTGAGGCCCTTGAACGTCTTGCCCACCATGACCGGCGGCCCGCCGTCGGGGTCGCGCGCGCCGAGGTGCAGGTTCGACAGCAGGCCGGTGCGCCTGCCGTGGCCCCACTCGGCGGCGAGCACGACCAGGTCGAGCGTGTGCACCGGCTTGACCTTCTGCCAAGCCTTTCCGCGCCTGCCCGCCTGGTAGGGCGAGTCGAGATCCTTGACCAGCACGCCTTCGTGGCCCGCCGCCAGCGCGGCCACCGCGAGCGCTTCGGCCGCCTCGGGCGTCGGCTCGACCACGCCCGGGATGACGTGCTCGCCGACCGCGCGGCGCAGCGCGTCGACCCGGACGCGCAGCGGCTCGTCGATGAGGTCGGTGCCGTCGAGGTGCAGGCAGTCGAAGAAGTACGGGCGCAGCAACAGGGCGCGGACCTGTTCGGCCACGGTGCTGCCGAAGCGGCTCATCGTCTCCTGGAACGGGCGCGGGCGGCCGTCGTCGGTCAGCGCGAGGGTCTCCCCGTCGAGCACCACCGACCGGCACGGCAGCGCGCGCACCAGTTCGACCAGTTCCGGGACGCTGCCGGTGATCTCGCGCAGCGTGCGCGTGTAGACCGAGACCTGGTCGCCGTCGCGGTGCACCTGGATGCGCGCACCGTCCAATTTGTACTCCACGAGGCAGGAACCCAGTTCCGCCAACGCTTCCGTGACCGACGCGCCGGGGGAGGCGAGCATCGGGCGCACCGGCCTGCCCAGCTCCAGCCGGAACGCGGCCAGCGCGTCCGCGCCCCCGCTCAGTGCGGCCGACGCGGTGTCGGGCAGCCTGCCGGAGAGCATGAACGCGCGCCGCACGGCGTCGGCGGGCACCTCGCCCGCCTTGGCGATCGCGTCGAGCATCACGCCTTCGAGGGCGCCCTGGCGCAGTTCGCCGGTGAGCAGCGCCCGCAGGAACCGCTGCTCGTCGGCCGTCGCGGCGGCGAACAACCCGCCCAGCAACTCCGCGCGTCGGGCCGCCGAGCCCTTGCCGCCCGCGCCCGCCACCTGCGTCAACACGCCGTCGACGGCCGCGACCGTCAGCGTCGGCTCGTCGGCGGGCGGCGGGGTGAGGTCGACCAGGGTGCGCCAGCCCGCGCCGATCCGGCCCTGGCGCGGCGCCCCGGCCAGGAACGCCACCACGGCCCCCACCTCCAGCGGCCCGTCGGCCCGCCGCAGCACGCCCGCCAGCGCGGCCACCTTCGCCAGCCGCGACCGGGTCGACCCGACCTCGGTCGACACCGCCACCACCTCGCCGAACCTCAGCACGGCACCATCCTGCCCCCGCCCACCGACAATCGCCGGGCGCGCCCACGAGGGAACCTCGGCCCACGCCGGCCGTCCTGTGCTGTGGGAGTCCGAAATCTCGTACCCAGTGGAGCGTTCCGATGCGCGTTGCCCGCCGTGTGATTGCCGCGATGTGCGTCGCGGTCGTCGGTGCCGCCGGTTGTGCCGCGCGGGAACCCGCCGCGCCCCCGGCAGCCGCGCCGCCCCAGGTGGCGATCGTGCGCAGCCCCGCCCAGCCGCCCGAACCCATCCCCACGGAGGCGACACCACGGGCGTGTTGGTCAAGTTCTTCGACCACCGCGCGACCTGACCGCGTCGGCCATCTCGCGCACCGCGCCGCGCAGCCGGTCGGGGCTGAGCGCGGCATAGCCGACCACCAGGCCGGGAAACGGCGCGCGGGTGAGGGCGTAACCGGACAGCGCGGGAGCGTTGACGCCGCGCTTGGCCAGCCGTAGTTGCAACGCCGCGTCGTCGGTGCCGTCCGGCAGTCGCAGCACCAGGTGCAGGCCCGCCGCGACGCCGTGGGGCCGCCAGTCGGGCAGTTCCGCGTCGACGGCGGCCAGCAGCGCGTCGCGGCGGCGTCGGTAGAGCAGTCGGGTGCGGCGCAGGTGCCGGTCGTAGCCGCCGGAGCGCACCAGGTGCGCGAGCGCGGCCTGCGGCAGGGGCGAGCAACCGAGGTCCGACAACCGTTTGCGGTCCACGAGCCGGTCGCGCAGCGCGGGCGGGACCACCATCCAGCCCAGCCGCAGCGCGGGCGCCAGCACTTTGCTGACGCTGCCGAGGTAGACCACGCGCTCGCTGTCGAGGACCTGGGTGGAGCACACGGCGGGCCGGTCGTAGCGGTGCTCGGCGTCGTAGTCGTCTTCCAGGATCAGCCCGTCGCGGTCGCGGGCCCAGGCGACCAGCGCGCGCCTGCGCTCCGGGCTGAGCACCACGCCCAGCGGGAACTGGTGCGCCGAGGTGACCAGCACGACCCGGCATCCGGTGCGCGCCAACAGGTCCACCCGCAGGCCGTGCTCGTCCACCGGCACCGGGACCGGCGTCAGCCCGTTCGCCGCGAAGGACTCCGCCGACCCGGGGTGGGTCGGGTCCTCCACGGCGATCGCGCGGTGGCCCGCGTCGCGCAGCACCCGCGCGATCAGCGTCTCGCTCTCGGCCACGCCGTGCGTGATCAGCACGTCCGCCGCCGCCACCGCGCGCACCCGGCCGAGGTAGCCGGCCAGTTCGGTGCGCAGCGCGGGCAGGCCCGCCGGGTCCGGGTAGCCGAGTTCGTCGTCGGACAGCGCGGCGAGCCCGGCCCGGCTCGCCGCCTGCCAGTCCGCGCGCGGGAAGGCGCCCAGCGCGGGCAGTCCCGGCCGCAGGTCGAACCGCCACCCCGGCACGACGTCGGCTGGCACGGACCGGTTCGCGACCGGACTCGGGGTGCAGGCGACCGTGGTGCCGGACCCGTGCCGCGCCTGGAGATACCCCTCCGCGACGAGCTGTGCGTAGCCTGCGGTGACGGTGCCCCGGGACAGGCCGAGTTGGCCCGCGAGGTCCCGGGTGGACGGCAGCCGGGTGCCCTGCGGCAGCCTGCCCTCCCGGATCGCCGTGCGCAGCGCCGCCTCCAGCGCCTTGCCCCGGCCACTGCGGGCGAGGTCGGATTCGGGGATCAGCAGCTCGCGAAAAGTGGACCAGCTCTCGGTCATGGAAAAGGAGTCTACTTCTGAACCACCTGACTTGAGGTGCGCCGGCAGTATGGCCGGGCGTTCGAAAAGTGGACCATCTTTTGATGGCCTTGGTGGTGCTTACTTCTGAACCACTCGGCGGACAGGCTCGTCGGGTGACCGTCAGCGACCTCGCCCCGCCCCGCTCGACCCGTACCGCCATCGGCGCGGGCTTGCTCACCTCCGCGATGATCGGCGGCTCCGTGCCGGTGTCCGGCATGCTGGTGGACTACCCGCTGCTCACCGGCCAGTCGATGCGGTACGGGCTCGGCGCGGTGCTGCTGCTCGGCTGGGCGCTCGCGCGCGGCTCCCGGCTCACCCGCCCGCGTCTGGCGGACGTGCCCGCGCTGCTCGCCATCGTCGCGGTGGGGATGCTCGGCTTCAACGCGTGCATGATCGCCGCCCAGCGGCACGCCGACCCCGGCCTGGTGGCCGCCGTCCTCGGCGGGAGTCCACTGGTGCTCGCGGTCGCCGTGCCACTGTTGGCGCGCACCCGGCCCGCCGTCCGCACGCTGTTCGGCGCGGGCGTCGTGGTCGCGGGCGTGGTGATCCTCTCCGGCGGCGGCACCTGGTCCGGTCCCGGCCTGCTGCTGGCCGTGCTCACCATGCTGTGCGAGGCGGGCTTCACCCTGTTCGCGGTCGCGGTGGTGCGCAGGCGGGGCGGACTGTCGGTTTCCCTGTGGTGCCACGTGATCGCGGCGGTGTCGGGTGCCGCTCTTGCGTCCTTTGTGGACGATTCAGCGGCGTGGCGGGCTCCGTCCGGCCGGGAGGCCACCGCGCTGCTCGTCGTCGCCGTGCTCACCGTGGTCGCCTTCTGCATCTGGTACCACGCCGTCGGGGTGCTCGGCGCGGACCGGGCGGGCGTGCTGATCGGGGTCATGCCGGTGGCCGGTCTGGTCGTGTCGGTGGCGTTGGGCGCGGAGCCGCTGACGGCGGCGGCGGTGGCAGGCGTGTGCGTCGTCGGACTGGGCTGCGTTGTCGGACTGCGCCGGGGTCACGCCGATTCCGGGTCGAACTCTTCGAGCCAGTCCAGCGTTTCGCTCATGTAGCGGCCGATCACGGCGGACTGTCCCGGCGTGAGCACGATGTGCCTGCCCTCGCCATCGGTGATCGTCACGTCGGGCATGCGCATGGTCATCCTGGCCGCCCCTTGCCCGTCGCGTCCGCCCACCGACCACGTCTTCTCGACCGGGACGCGGTTCATGATCTCCTGGTGCATCGCGGCGATCTGCTGTTCATCCACTGTGGAGCCTCCAGCTATCCTCTAGCCCATTGGGGGAAGTCAGCGTCGCTCGTTGCATGCGGTGCACGCTATAACCCAATCGTGTGATTGCAACTGAGCCGCGCAAGCCGCGAAGATGCCGCCATGCCGGGAAACCCACACACGTCGGTCAGGTCCAGGACAGTCGCCGCCGAACTGCGGAAACTGCGCGAGGACAAGGGATTGAGCTGCGCCGAGGTAGGTGAGCGGCTCGGCGCGTCGGCCAGCAAGATCAGCCGGATGGAGACGGGGAACAGTGGTTTGCAGGTGGAGGACGTCGCCGCGCTGCTGGGCTTCTTCGAGGTGTCGGCCAGACGCCGCCAGGAACTCCTGGACCTGCTCAAACGCGGCGACCAGAAAGGCTGGTGGGAACGCCAGGCCGGACTCCCCACCCTGTGGCGCGCCTTGATCGACTTCGAGAACAAGGCAACCCGAATCCAGAACTACGAGCCGCTGGTGGTGCCCGGACTCTTGCAGACCGACGAATACACCGCCGCCCTGATCCAGGGCACTGAACCGACGCTTTCCGATGCCGAACTGGACAACCTGGTTGCGTCCCGGATGGCACGGCAAACCCTGCTGACCAGGTCAAATGCCCCGCAGTACCTTGCTGTGGTCCACGAGGCGGCGCTACGGATGCCGGTTGGCGGCAAGGGCGTGATGGCCCGCCAGTTGCGCCGCCTGTTGGACTTGATGGAGCGGCGCAACATCGGTGTGCGATTGGTGCCGACTAGTTCGGGCGCTCACGCTGGACTGCGAGGTCCCTTCGTGATCCTGGAGTTCGCCGAGGAACCAGCCTTGGTGCACGTGGAGAACCAGGACACCGGCATGTTCTTGGAAGAGGATGCCGACCTCGCGGGCTATCGGCTGGCGCTGCGGAATATCCTGAACGCGGCCCTTGCACCCGATGCAACGGCCGAGCGGCTCGCGGCGATCGCGGCCGAGTCGAGCTGATGAAGACGAGAGGAGCGCGGCATGTCTGCGCTGGACCTGAGCACCGCCCGCTGGCGCAAGAGCACCCGCAGCACCAACACCTCGAACTGTGTGGAGGTGGCGTTCCCCGGCGCGGTGGCCGCCGTGCGGGACTCGAAGAACCCGGCAGGCCCGGCGCTGCTGATGCCCGCCGCCTCCGTCACCGCATTGCTGACCACCGTCCGCGCCGAATCAATCTGAGGACGCCGAAGACCTCGGCAGGCGGTGCGCCGCGCACGAGTCTGATGGCAGCCAACGTAACGCGGCGAGTTCCGGGCTGTCCCGAGCAGTATTCCGGCTCTACGCCATCAACAACCAGTGTCCGACGGCACACCGTCCGTAGCCATCAGGAGGCAGTATGGCCAAGACCAAGACCGGTCTGCTCCTGCCCGTGTTGGCCGTTGCCGGACTGATCGCCTACTTCGGCCTGGACGCGGTCACGGACACTGTGGGAGACCTGCTCGGCAGTAACGACCCGGTGATCGTCGCGGACAACGGCCACCAACTCCTTGTCGGTGGTGACGGTAAGTCCAAGGTCGAGCAGTGCACGGCACAAGTCACCCTGACCACCCGCCAGTGTGGTGACGTCAAGGTGGTCGTCATCGACGCGGGCAAGATGTCTTTCATCGCCCGCAACATCAGGTTGGCCTGGGCCGAAGGGCAGCCCGCCATCCTGCACCGCGAGTCGGCCAACGCCCGTGCCAAGCGCGGCAAGGTCTGCGGCTCGTCGTTCAAGAAGACCTATCCTCGTGGCTCGTGCGATGAGTTTTCCTTCGCCTCCAGCCGTGAGGGCGGTTCAGGTGCACGGGCGGAGGAAGTGCACGAGGATGAGCAGTTCTGCCAGGGCGGCACGATCAGCTCCGCCTATCAGCGCCTGCCGATCAACGAAGGCGACGCCTACCTGGTGGTCATCAGCAATCCCGACAAGATCGCCGCAGCGCCATGGGCAGGCCAGGAAGTAAAGGTGGACACATGCTTGGGCTAGAACAGGTTCGCCGCTACGCCTGGGCAGACGAAGACACCAACCTGGCGTGGACGCTGGCCGTCGTCACCGGCCGCACAACGGACGAGGTGATCCGCGCCTACGGCGGCGACCCAGGCCACCCCGCCGAAACTCTGCCGTTCACCCGCGCCCAGGTGCCGCCGAAAGAGCTAGGCGCGTACTCACTCCTGCAAGTACGGCAGGTTGGCCGCTTCGTCGTGGCTGTCGAGAACAACGGCTGGCGCGGCCAGGTTGCCGAGGTCGCCGAACGTGCCTCCCGAAGCGGCGGGGGCTACCTGAGCATCTTCTGGAACCTCAACGCCAACTACAAACTGACGCAGGCCAGGGACGGCAAGGTGCTGGCCTCATTCGATCCGCTCACCGTCCAGTACCCGGCCCCGGTTGGTGAGACCTACCCGGACTGGATCACGGATGTGGTGTTCACCGACGACAACTTGCACGCGGTCTTGCTGGCGGTCGTTGAGCAACAGACCGGTCTGACACTGGATCCGGCCTGGCTCACTGGTCCGCTGCCGACCTACCGGATTCCAGCGTAGTTCCCAGCCGTCGCAACACGTCTAACCTCTGATCACTTCCTAGTCCCGTTCAATATCCACCGACTCAAGTGGCGCGGGACAGGACGGGAGGCAGTGGCACAGGCGGAACTTGAAGCTCTCGCCGACAACGACGACGTCGGCACGGTGGCGTCCAGTGCCGAGGCCGTCTTGCTCGGGGTGGCGGAAACAGCGGGCAATGGCTGAGGACACATCGATGAATCCTGGGTGGAGGGTTGTCTTGGACGTCGAGGACATGCGCGTGCGGTGCGCTGTGCACGCGGCGTGGATGGCGGCGAACCAGGCTGTCGCCGCCGCTGCGCTGGCCTTTGGGCAAGCCAATCAGCAAGCCCTCGCGGACCTGGGCCTACCCAACGTTCAACACTACGCGATCCAAGCGTTTTCGATTCCAGCCAACAGCACTCTCGGCGGCGGGATTCGATAGAGTGGAAGCCTTCGGTCCAGCCAGTTCCGATCGAATGCCAGCCCGGTCTGCTGTTCCATGACGTGTAGGCAAGTCGAGCGTAGGTGGTCCACTTCGAACACGGTTTCGCTCGCCCAGGCAGGGCGAACTTCGCCCAGTTCGACCGGCCCGTTCGCGGACATCGGATCGAATAGTGCCGAGACTTGACCTTCGGCTGCCTGAACGATCCGGTATACGCCGTTGACGTTCCAGTGGACGCTGAAGAACCGGCCGCCCGCAGACGCGCGACGAGCCACCTCGGGAATGCTGCCCGTCCATCCGTTTTGTTCTATCGCGATGACGTAGCCGCCGTGCGTCAAAATTTGGACATGGAAATATTCTCCAAAGTTGTCTTCGGGCACCCATGATTCCTCGAAGGTTGCCTGATCCATGGGGCTGGACGGATCACCTCCGTATGCCTTTACGACGTCGTCGGGATTGCGGTCTGATACGACCGCGACGGTCCAGGCCAGGTCGTACTCCTTGTCTGCCCACTGATGCCGATTTAGCATTGGATCGGCCTCACGGCCTGACCTTGCCACGGCTGCTTCGCGATCTGATCAGGGTTGGAAATCACCACTAGATATGCCTCGCCGTCTTTGATATTCTGATACCGGTAGGAGGTGCTGAGTGTTCCGCCCTGACAGTTCTGCTCGTCGGGATGAACCTCTTCGGTCCGGGCGCCCTTTCCGCCCTCTTGCGACGAAGCAAAAGGATATTCGTCGCAAGATCCATTTTCATACTTCTTGGTGAAGTTCCGCTTGCAGACCTCGGTATATCGAGAGTCGCGACCGATCGAGTCCTTGTGCAGGATAAAGGCCTTGCCGTCCAGCCAGGCCGTTTGGATATTGCGTGCGATGTAGGACATTTTGCGGGCATCGATGATGACAATTTTGTATTTGTCACATTTCTTGTCGTTGAGTATCTGGGTCGGCGCGCACTGCTTGACGAGGGGATTGGCGCCGGGCGCTACCGCGTAGTTCATGTTTGGTTGGAACAGTTCGATGACGGACGGAGCCTGGGCGACGATACCGCCGAGTATCGGAACGTCGACGGCCACGCGTCGGACTGGCGGAACCTGTGTTACGACGATCACGACTACCAGGATTCCGACAATCTTGTTCCGAACCTTGCCTCGCGTTCTACTGCTCATGTGCGCATGCCTCCCCGGTGCTCGGGCCGATGGTGGTGCGCCGCGTGGCGCGTCCGGGACTACTCCGCCTGGCAGTACATGACCAGAACGGCAGAAGCCTGGCCGGTACAGCCACAGGGAGTGTCGCAAAGACCACGGACAGTTGTCACGACGTGAGGGTCAATGGCCGCCGTGGGCCATGTCCAGGACGTCCAGGGCCTTGTCGAGTTGGGCCAGGGTGAGTTTGCCGTTGTCCACGTGGCCGCGTTCCAGGACGACCGCACGGATCGTGCGCCGCTCCTTGAGCGACTGCTTGGCGATCGACGCGGCCTCCTCGTAGCCCAGGTAGGCGTTGAGGGGCGTGACGATCGACGGGGACGACTCGGCGAACTCGCGCAGTCGGTCGACGTCCGCCTCGACACCCGTGATCACCTTCTCGGCCATGAGCCGGGCGACGGCGGCGAGCAGGCGGGCCGACTCCAGGATGTTGCGGGCGATCACCGGCAGCATCACGTTGAGCTGAAAATTGCCCTGCGTACCCGCGAATGCCACGGCCGCGTCGTTGCCGATCACCTGGGCGACGACCATCATCGTCGCCTCCGGGATGACCGGGTTGACCTTGCCCGGCATGATCGACGACCCGGGTTGCAGGTCCGGCAGCCGCAACTCCGCGAGGCCGGTGCGCGGGCCCGAACCGAGCCAACGCAGGTCGTTGGCGATCTTGAACAGGGACACCGCGACCGTGCGGAGCTGCCCGGACGCCTCGACCACCGAGTCCTGGGTGGCCTGTGCCTCGAAGTGGTCGCGGGCCTCGGTGACCGGCAGGCCGGTGACGCGCGCCAACTCCGCCGACACCGCCGCGCCGAACCCGGCTGGCGCGTTGAGACCGCTGCCCACGGCCGTTCCGCCGATCGGCAGCTCGCCGAGGCGGGGGAGCACCGACCGCAGCCGCTCGACGCCGTAGCGGACCTGGGCGGCCCAGGCTCCGGCCTCGTCGCCCAGGGTCACCGGGACGGCGTCCATCAGGTGCGTGCGACCCGATTTGACTACTTCCGCCCATTCCGCCGCGCGGGCCTCGATGGCCTCGGCGAGCCGCTCCAGCGCCGGAATCACCTCGGCGACCAGCGCTTCCGTGGCCGCGAGACGCAGCGTCGTCGGGAAGGTGTCGTTGGACGACTGGGACGCGTTGACGTGGTCGTTCGGGTGCACGTCGCGGCCGAGGGCGCGGGTGGCGAGGGTCGCGATGACCTCGTTGGCGTTCATGTTGGACGACGTGCCCGAGCCGGTCTGGAACACGTCGATCGGGAACTGGTCGTCGTGGGCGCCGTCGGCGACCTCCTGCGCGGCGGCGGCGATCGCCTCGGCCAGGTCGGCGTCGAGCCCGCCGATACGGCCGTTCACCCGCGCGGCGGCGGCCTTGAGCAGGCCGAGCGCCCGGATCTGGGTCCGCTCCAGGCCACGCCCGGAGATCGGGAAGTTCTCGACGGCGCGCTGGGTCTGCGCGCGCCACAGCGCGGCGGCGGGCACGCGGACCTCGCCCATGGTGTCGTGCTCGATGCGGAAGTCGGCCATGGCACCAGTCTCGCCCCGTTGACGATGTTGGGCATGGTCAGCTTCCGCACATAGGCTGACGCCCAGGACGCCCGCCCCGCCCGAGAGCAGGTACGCATGACCGCGCCGACCGACGTCGACATCCTCATCGTCGGCGCAGGCCCCACGGGCCTGTTCGCCGCCTACTACGCCGGGTTCCGCGACCTGACCACGGCCGTGGTCGACTCGCTGCCCGAGCCGGGCGGCCAGGTCACCGCGATGTACCCGGAGAAAATGATCTTCGACGTGGCCGGGTTCCGGGCGGTGCGCGGGCGCGATCTCGTCGCCGGGCTGGTCGAGCAGGCCGAGCAGTGGAAACCGACCTACCTGCTGGGCAGGCGGGCGCACGCACTGTCCGAAGTGGACGGCAAGCTGGAGGTGGGGCTGGACGGCGGCACCGTGGTGCGGGCCGGGGCGGTGCTGATCACCGCGGGCATCGGCGAGTTCTCCCCGCGCCCGCTGCCCGCGGGCGACGGCTGGCTCGGCCGCGGCATGGTGCACTTCGTGCCCGCCCTCGACGTGCACCGCGGCCAGGACGTCGTGGTCGTCGGCGGCGGCGACTCGGCGTTCGACTGGGCGCTCGCGCTGCACCCGATCGCCACCAGCGTCACCGTGGTCCACCGCCGCGCCAAGTTCCGCGCGATGGCCACCACCGTCCGCGAGGTGCAGGGGCTCGGCGTCCGCGTCATCGTCGACGCCGAGGTGGTTGCCTTGCGCGGCAACGACTCCGGGCTGCACGAGGTCGAGTTGGCGGTGAAGGGCGTCGACGGGCCGCTGGTGCTGCCCGCGCAGGCGGTCGTGGCGGCGCTGGGCTTCACCGCCGACCTCGGCCCGATCGAGTCGTGGGGCCTGGAGATCACGCAGCGTTCGATCGCCGTGGACACCACGATGCGCACGATCCGCGACCGCGTCTACGCCGCGGGCGACGTCGCCGCGTACCCGGGCAAGGTGAAGCTGATCGCGACCGGCTTCGGCGAGGCCGCCACGGCGGTCAACAACATCGCGGTCGCGCTCAACCCGGAGGCACACCTGTTCCCCGGCCACTCCAGCAACGCGGAGTGACTAGCGCACCACCTGGACGACGGAGCCGACGCGGAGTTTGTTGTAGAACATCTTCGCGGCGGCGTTGGACAGGTGGATGCAGCCGTGCGAGGTCTGGCGCAGGCTGCCCTCGTGGAAGGCGATGCCGCCGTTGAAGAACACCGAGTAGGGCATCGGCGCGTTGTTGAAGATGCTGCTCTTGTGGTCGATGTTCTTGAAGGAAACCCGGAAAGTGCCCGGCGGCGTGCGGTAGCCCGCGCGGCCGTGGGTGATCGGCACCGGCCCGTAGATCACCTTGCCGTCCGCCAGCAGCCACGACTGGTTGGCCGACAGGTCGATGCACGCGTCGGCCGTGGCGCTGCACGGGGCGCCCTGGGCGGGTTTCGGCGCGGGCTTGCTGGTGGGCTTCGGCTTCGGCTTGGTGGTGGTCACCGGAGGTTTGGTCGTGGTCGGCGCGACCGTGGTGGTGGTCGTGGTCGGCGCCACCGTCATCGTGGTGGTGGGCGCGGCGGAACTCGTGGTCGTCGTCGTGGTGTTGACCTGCGCCTGCGGCGCGGCCGTCCCGGTGCTGCACGCGGACAGCAGCGCGGCCACGGCGACCGCTGCCCCCAGGGCCACCCTCTTGACCTGCATGTCGGCTCCTCGCCTGCCCCAGTCGGCACCCCGTGGCCGACCCTGCGGTGACACAATCCCTCACCGAGAAGACGCTTGCGTCGTACAGAAGGTTGCCGACCGCGATCAATCCGTTACCCGATCGGGGGCCCGGTCACACTGTCGTGGACCGAGCCCCGGGGGCGGCTACGGCAGCGGGGGCAGCGACTCGTCGCCGTCTTCCTCGTCGGTGCGGTCGAAGTCGACCGAGGAGTACTCGCGCAGCTTCGTCAGCCGGTGGAAGCCGTCGATCATGCGCACGGTGCCGGACTTCGAGCGCATCACGATGGACTGGGTGGTGCAGCCGCCCGCGCGGTAGTGCACGCCGCGCAGCAGGTCACCGCCGGTGATGCCGGTGGCGCAGAAGAACACGTTGTCGCCGCGGACCAGGTCGTCGGTGAGCAGCACCCGGTCGAGGTCGTGGCCAGCGTCGATCGCCTTGGCCCGCTCCGCGTCGTCCGTGGGCCAGAGCCTGCCCTGGATCGCGCCGCCCATGCACTTGAGCGCGGCGGCGGCGATGATCCCCTCCGGGGTGCCGCCGATGCCGATCAGCAGGTCGACGCCGGTGTTGGGGCGGGCGGCGGAGATCGCGCCCGCGACGTCGCCGTCGGAGATGAAGTGGATGCGCGCGCCCGCCTCGCGCACCTCGCGCACCAAGTCGTGGTGCCGCGGCCGGTCGAGGATGCACACCGTCACGTCGGACACGTCGCTGTGCTTGGCCTTCGCCACCCGCCGGATGTTCTCCGCCACGGGCGCGGTGATGTCCACCACGTCGGCCGCCTCGGGGCCGACCGCGATCTTCTCCATGTAGAACACCGCCGACGGGTCGAACATCGCGCCCCGCTCGGCCACGGCAAGCACGGCGATCGCGTTCGGCATTCCCTTGGCCATCAGGGTGGTGCCGTCGATCGGGTCGACCGCGACGTCACAGTCCGGGCCCTCGCCGTTGCCCACCTCCTCGCCGTTGAACAGCATCGGCGCCTCGTCCTTCTCGCCCTCGCCGATCACCACCACGCCGCGCATCGTGACCGTGCCCACCAGCTTGCGCATCGCGTCCACCGCGGCCTGGTCGCCGCCGTTCTTGTCGCCGCGACCCACCCAGCGACCCGCGGCCATCGCCGCGGCCTCGGTGACCCGAACCAGCTCCAGCGCGAGGTTGCGGTCGGGCGCCTCCCGTCTGCGCGGTGCGGATGCGCTGGTGGACGGGGTCGAGGTGCTCATACTGCCTCCCGGGTCGACGCGCGGCCTTGGCGATTACAGACCAATCCGCATCCTCCCAGACCTGGACCAGTCGGCGCGCACACGCGCGGCCGTGCCCCTCGTCACCCGGGACGCGGGCGCCTGCGACGATGGAACCGTGGCGCAGACCCCCGAACCTCCGCGGCGCAAGGACCGGGCCAACCAGACCTTGCGCGACATGGTGCTGTCGCTGCTGGCCTTGCTGCTGATCATCGGGGCGCTGCTGTTCTTCAACCGCGGCTGCTCGTTCAGCCCCGGCACACCCGAGGCCGACCCGGCCACCGCGCCCACCGTCGACCTGCGCGCCGACCTCGGCCGCGCCGCGCGCGGCGTCGACTTCCCGTTGCGGCTGCCCGAGGTGCCCGCCGGGTGGCGCGCGAACTCGACGAGCACGTCGCCGGTCGAGCCGGTGTCGGTGGTGGTCCGCGCGGGCTGGCTCACGCCCGCGCGGTTCGTCCAATTGAGCCAGTCCGCGGCGCCCGCCGCCGACCTGGTGCGGGTCGAGACCGGGCGGGAATCCGGTCCGGTGGGCGAAATCGAGGTCGCCGGTACCAAGTGGACGGTCTACCCAGGCAGGCGCGACGAGCGGGCGTGGGTCGCCGATTTCGCCGGGGTGCGCACGCTGATCACCGGCAGCGGCACCGAGGACGAGTTCCGCGCGCTGGCGTCCGCACTGCCCGCGTCGACACCGCTCGCGGCGAACTAGTCGGGGCCCGCTTCCACCGCTGCAAGGGCGGTTTCTACGCGTTCGCGGGCGCCCGCCAGGTGTCGGTCGCAGACCTTCGCCAGCGCCTCGCCGCGTTCCCACAGGGTCAGCGAGTCCTCAAGGGACAGTCCGCCCGCTTCCAGCTTGGCCACCACGGCGGCCAGTTCGTCGCGCGCCTGCTCGTACCCTGGCTCGCTCACCCTGCGGGACTCCTCACTCGGTTGCGCACTCGCACCAGCGCGGTGGCCACCGCCTGGTCGTAGCCGACGAACGCCTCGGCGAACTCGGCGCCGTCGCGCTCCGCGACGGCTTCCTCGATGGTGACCCGCGCCTGCTCGATCCGGCCGCGGTGGTACGCGCCGTCGCCGTGCCACCAGGACTCGCCCGCGTAGGCCGAGGCCGCCGCGGAGAGTTCGCGCAGCCGGGCAGGCAGCAGGTGGCGGCCCGGCGCGTCGCACCCGGCGAGCAGCGCGGCCCAGCACTCGGCGGCGGCGGCGTCCACCCGCAGCGCACTGATGTGGACCATGTGGTCGCCGAGGCCGCTGCCCGGCGCGCGGGACAGCGAGTGGGCCGTGGCGAGGGTGAGCGGCAGGAACGTCGGTTCCCGATGGAGTCTCGCCACCGCCTAGCTCCCTTCACCCGCCGATTCCCGATCGCCGGTGGCGACCGCGTGCAGCGCGCCGTCGGCGAGCCGGATTCGCAGCCGGGCACCCTCCGGCGCGTCCTCGATGGAGCGGAGAACCCGGGGAGTCCCGTCGGCGTCGGTGTGCTGGACGACCGCATACCCACGCGCAAGGGTGGCGGCTGGTCCCAGGGTCGTCAAGCGGGCCCGGGTGTTGGACAGCGTCGACTGCTCCGCGGCGAGCCCGCCCAGCAGCGCCCGCCTGCCCCGCTCGGCCAGCGCGGACACCTCGTCGGCGCGCCGGTCGAGCGGCGTCAGCGGGTCGGCCAGCACCGGCCTGCTGCGCAAAGAGGCCAGCAAGCGGTACTCGCGGTCCACCCAACCGTGCAGCGCGCGGCGGGCCCGGTCGCGCAACTGGCGCACCCGCGCGGACTCCTCGACGACGTCCGGGACGACCCGCTTGCCCGCGTCGGTCGGCGTCGAACACCGCACGTCCGCGACATGGTCGAGCAGCGGGGTGTCCGGCTCGTGGCCGATCGCGCTGAGCACGGGAGTGCGGCAGGCGGCCACCGCGCGGCACAACTCCTCGTCGGAGAACGGCAGCAGGTCTTCCACACTGCCGCCGCCCCGGGCGATCACGATCACGTCGACCTCGGCGTCTTTGTCCAAAATGGACAGCGCGTCGAGGATCTGCGGCACCGCGAGCGCGCCCTGCACCGCGACGTTCTCCACCCGGAACCGCACCGCGGGCCAGCGCGCGGTCGCGTTCGCCAGCACGTCGTGCTCCGCGGCCGACGCCCGGCCGGTGATCAGGCCGATCCTGGTCGGCAGAAACGGCGGCCGACGCTTGCGTCTGGGGTCGAACAGGCCCTCGGCGCCGAGCAGCTTGCGCAGCCGCTCGATGCGCGCCAGCAACTCGCCGATCCCCACCGCGCGGATCTCGTCCGCACGCAGGCTCAGCGTGCCGCGGTTGAGGAAGAACGTCGGCTTCGCGTGCACGATCACCCGCGTGCCGTCGACCAGCGGCGGCTCATGCTGACGCAGCAGCGCGGTCGAACACGTGACAGTCATCGAGACGTCCGCGGCCGGGTCGCGCAGGGTCAGGAACGCCGTGCCGGTGCCCGGGCGGGCCGATATCTGCGTCACCTGGCCCTCGACCCAGACCGTGCCGAGCCGGTTGATCCAGTCGGCGATCTTGCGGGCGACCGTGCGGACCGGCCAGGGCTCCTCGGCGGTCGGCGCGGTCACCGCTGGTCGCGCACCGTCGCGATGCGGCGGGTGAGCATGCCGACGAACGACGGCCGGTTCTGCCGCACGCGCTCGTAGGCCAGCAGTTCCTCCAGGTCGGACACGGCGAACGCGCGCAGCCGGGCGCGCAACTGCGGCAGCGACAGCTCGTCGTAGTTCGGCACCGCGGCGGGCGTCTCCGCGATCGCCTTCTCCTCCTGCTCCCACGGGTCCGCGGCGCTCGCGTCCACATCGGCCAGGTCGCTGTCGTCCGGGTCGATGTCCGCGTCTGTCTCGGCGCCGATTGTCTCGGCAACGATCTCCGCGTCGATCTCGTGGTCCTCGACGCGGTCGAAGGCGGGGCGGCTCACGTCGTAGCGGTCGGTGTCGGCGTCCTCGTCGAACGTCGCCCAATCCGGGGTCTCCTCGACCGGCCGCAGCGCGGCCAGCGCCCCGTCGCCCTTGATGGCGAGTTCGGTCACGTGCTGCTGCACCCGCATGGACACCTGCAGGGCCTGGCTGGCCACCGTCACCGGCAGCCCGGCGATCCGCATCGGCAGGTCGCGGGCACGTTCCACCGCGGTGACCGCGAGCCCGGCCGCGATCCGCAACGGCAGGGGGAGAGGCTTCATGGCCACTAGCCTGCCCGAGTCCGGCCGATCTGCACAGCGAGGGTCCGGCCACACCCGGGCGGCGGCGCGGTCGGGCGTCCGTACCCTGGGGGCATGAGTGCTGCGACCAAGCGTGTGCTGCTGGCCAAGCCGCGCGGCTACTGCGCCGGTGTCGATCGAGCCGTGATCACGGTGGAGAAGGCGCTGGAGACCTACGGTCCGCCGGTGTATGTGCGCAAGGAGATCGTGCACAACA